>NZ_JBSRVX010000010.1:0-109809 GCF_055134745.1 Actibacterium sp. | reverse complement strand
ACAGCTTGTCGATGTGACGACCCAGGGTCTCGGTGCAGCGCGCCGCATCTCGGCCGCGCACGGCCATCTCGACCCGGCGCCCCGCGCCTTCGTCGCTGAGCGAGAGGCCGTCGATGTGGAAGCCGCGACGTTCGACGAGGCCGATCAGACGCTGGAGCGAACCGTCGGCGCGATCGATGTCATAACACAGGTTGACCAGCAGATCGACCTGCCCCATCCGGGCCAGCAGGTTGAAGATATAAATGCCAATCCCGGATCCAACCAACCCGCCAGCCAGAAGAACCGATCCCATCTTCAGATCGACCGTCTTTCGTCGAAGGTGGGCCAGCACGCCCGATACGGAGGAGGCAACGATCTGGTTGGCGCCGGTGGCAACGGCAACCGCAGGCGGGATGCCGATGAAAAACAAAAGCGGCGTGATCAGAAATCCGCCGCCGACGCCGAACATGCCCGAAAGAACGCCCACAATCCCCCCAAGCCCCAGAAGAAGGAACAGATTGACCGATACATCGGCAATGGGAAGATAAAGCTGCATGATTCATTCCTAAACCCGGCGCTGCGGCTGGGCAAAGGCCAAAGTGGGCGGGCGCGCCTTAATCCTTGTGGGATGCGCCGATTTGCCGGGACAACGCCTTGTTCATGACGATTGCGTCAACTGCCGCCCCGCCCGGACGATGGTAATAGCTGCGCCTGACACCGGATTGACCAAAGCCCGCGCGGCGGTAAAGGGCGATTGCCGCCAGATTGTCGGCTGCGACTTCCAGAAAGGCGGTGGCGGCTGCGTGCTGGCGCGCGTGCGTTTCAAAGGCTGTCAGCAGTTCGCGTCCCAGACCGCAACGGCGATGATCGGGATGCACGGCCAGCGTCAAAAGCTCTGCCTCGCCCGCGATGGCGCGGCCCAGTGCAAAGCCGGTTTCATTCCCTGTCAGGAAGACGCCGGGGCCTTGCAGCATTGCCGTGAATTCGGCTGCGTTCCAAGGGCGCGGCGTGACAAAGCACAAGGCATGCAGGGCGGCCAGCATATCGGGTGTCACGGCAATATCACCGGGGGGCGATCCGCGCTGGGGGCGGCATCCGCGCCGCGAATGTAAAGCGGTGCGGGGCGCGGCGCGGTCGGGCTGGCGCGCCGGGCGGCGATGCGGGCAACAGCCTGCGCCACAGGCCATTGCGGGGCCAGGGCGGGCCCGCCAGTCATCATGGTATAGATGTCTGCCTGATGGCCTATGCACGCCAGGCCGGTATCGACCAGTTCGGCGGGAAAGGCGTCGGGCGAAATCACGGCGGGCGGCGCAATGTATTCGCGACAATAGGCATAGGATTGCCCGCGTCGGGCATCCACACAGGCCAGAATGGGCCGGTCATTGCCAAATGTCAGCACGTCGAAGGCGGAAACGCCCATCGCCGGTATGTTCAGCGACAGGGCCAGCCCGCGCGCCGCCGAAACCGCGATACGGATGCCGGTAAAATTGCCCGGCCCAACGCCCACGCCCAGACCAGACAGATCGCTCCAGCTGGCACCGGCCTGTGCCAGCAGATCCTGCAGCAACGGGAACAGGCGTTCGGCCTGACCCTTGGTCATGTCTTCATGCGCATGTGCCAATACCTGGTCGCCCGATAGCAAAGCGGCCGCGCAATGCGCGGCCGATGTATCAAAGCCCAGAACAAGTTGTTCAGGCGGCAACGGGCCGCACCTCGGTCACTTCGGGGATGTAATGACGCAGCAGGTTCTCGATTCCCATTTTCAGGGTCAGCGTCGAAGACGGGCAGCCGGCGCAGGCGCCTTGCATATGCAGATAGACCACGCCGCGTTCAAACCCGTGAAAGGTGATATCACCGCCATCCTGTGCCACGGCAGGCCGCACACGGGTATCCAGCAACTGCTTGATCTGGCTGACGATCTCGCTGTCTTCGCCGTGATCGTGATCGGTATGGCCCGCGGGGGCGGCCTCGCCCTGCATCACCGGCTGGCCGGATTGGTAATGTTCCATGATCGCGCCCAGCAAAGCGGGTTTGATATGATCCCATTCGGTCGCGTCGTCTTTGGTGACAGTTACGAAATCATTGCCGAAAAACACGCCACGCACGCCTGCCACTGCAAACAGGCGCGTTGCCAACGGTGACACCGCCGCAGCCTCGGGTGTGAGGAAATCGGCGGTTCCGGCCTCTAACACAGCCTGACCGGGCAGAAATTTCAGCGTGGCCGGGTTTGGTGTGGATTCGGTTTGAATGAACATGGCGACTTTCCTTACTGGATAGGTCGGATATGCCCCTTGGGGCGACGAAAGTCAATAATTGGAACTATTCTAAATTACTCATGTAACCGCTTCCAGCCGCTCCTTGGACAGATCGCCCGGCACGATGGTCAGTGGCACCGGCAGGCTGCCCGCGCTTTTGATCATCTGCGAAATAAGCGGGCCTGGGCCCTTTTTGTCGCTGGCCGCACCCAGCACCAGAACCCCGATCGACGGATCGTCGCGGACCTGAGCCAGGATTTCATCGACGGGCTCGCCTTCACGGATGACCAGTTCAGGGTCGATCTGATGGCGGTCGCGCATCCATTTGGCGAAGACCTGATAATGGGCCTCGATCCGGTCGCGGGCCTCGTCGCGCATCAGATCACCGACACCAAGCCAGTGATTGAACTCTTCGGGGGGGATCACCGATATGATCAGCACGCCGCCGCCCGTGTTCTGTGCGCGCATCGCGGCGAAGCGCATCGCGTTCAGGCATTCGCGGCTGTCATCCAGAACGACAAGGAATTTACGCATGTTCCACCCCTTTGTGCAGCGATGATGGACGAGGCCGCATCGTTAGGCAACTGCCGCCTGCAAAGATGCAGAACGCCCCCGGCGGCAAACCGGGGGCGCGGACGCAATCGACGGGGTGTTCGACAGGCGTCGGCTCTTGCGGGGGCGGATCGGGGAAGATCACACCGGGCTTGGGGAAAAGCTACTGACCCCCGGGGCAGGCCAATGGACAGACGACCGGCCAAAGACAAGCTAGCCGCTTGACGAAACCTTTTGGTGACGGTTTCGATTCCGTTTCGTGAAGATCAGCGCGCCCGTTCCGCCAGCAGCGCGGGAATATCCAGCGGGGCGTTGTGCATCGCCAATGAGCCATCCTTATTGCGCGGCCATTCCGGTTCCGGCCGGTCGCGATACAGTTCCACGCCATTGCCATCGGGGTCATGCAAATAAACGGCTTCGCTTACCCCGTGGTCGGCGGCCCCATCCAGTGCGATACCCGCCGCCAGAACCCGTGCCACCGCATCGCCCAGTTGTGCGCGGTCCGGATACAGAAAGGCTGTGTGATACAGGCCGGTATGCCCTGCGGGCGGCGGTGTGCCCCCCCGGCTTTCCCAGGTGTTCAGGCCGATGTGATGGTGATAGCCACCTGCCGACAGGAACGCGGCCTGGCTGCCATAGCGTTGCACCAGCTCGAACCCCAGCACACCGGAATAAAATCCGATGGCGCGCTCCAGATCGGCAACTTTCAGATGGATATGCCCGATGCGGGTGTCGGGATGGACAGGATTGGACATGATGAACCCTCTTGGATGATGTATCCAAGATAGGCCTGTGCACGAAGTCGCGAAAGTGCCCTAAAATGCAGGTGAATCGTTCTTTTTTGCACAGAATGGGGCGGGGTGCTCAGCGCGCCCGCACCATCCCCACGATATCGAATGTCCGTTCCAGGATCGGCGTGGCGATGGTGCGGGCGCGGTCGGCACCTTCGCCCAGCAGGCGGTCGATTTCCGCCGGGTCGGCCATCAGTCGGGCCATTTCGCCCGATATCGGGGCCAGCTTGTCCACGGCCAGATCGGCCAGCGCCGGTTTGAACCGGCCCCAGCCCGCGCCGGCATATTCGGCGATCACTGCGTCATGCGTCATGTCGGACAGCGCGGCATAGATATCGACCAGGTTGCGGGCCTCGGGGCGGTCTTTCAGCGCGCCATAGGTATCGGGCAGGGCATCGGGATCGGTGCGGGCCTTTTTGAACTTTTTGGAAATCGTGTCGGCATCATCGGTCATGTTGATGCGTTCCATATCGCTTTCACCCGATTTGGACATCTTCTTGGTGCCATCGCGCAGGTTCATCACCCGTGTCGCCGGGCCTTCGATTACCGGTTCGGGCAGGGGAAAGAAATCGGGTACCTTATAGTCATGGTTGAACTTTGCCGCGATATCGCGGGTCAGTTCGACATGCTGTTTCTGGTCCTCGCCCACCGGCACATGGGTGGCGTGATACAGCAGAATATCGGCCGCCATCAGCGACGGATAGGCAAACAGGCCCAATGATTCCTTTTCGGCGTTCTTGCCGGCCTTTTCCTTCCACTGGGTCATGCGGTTCATCCAGCCCATGCGGGCCACGCAATTCAGCAGCCAGGCCAGTTCGGCATGGCCGGACACCTGGCTTTGGTTGAACAGGATGGATTGTGCCGGATCTATCCCGGCGGCCAGATAGCCCGCCGCCACCTCGCGCGTGGCGTGGCGCAGATCTGTGGGGTCTTGCCAGACGGTGATCGCGTGCAGATCGACGACGCAGAACATGGTTTCGACACCCTGGCCCTGGGCGGCCACGAAACGCTTGATCGCGCCCAGATAATTGCCCAGCGTCAGCCCGCCAGACGGTTTGATGCCCGAAAAGACGCGGGGCGTATGGGGGGTGGCGGTCATGATGCGCTCTCCGTCTGGAAATCCTGCTGTGGTTCGCTTACCCATGGCGGAACAGCCCGTCAACCAGAGGCCCGACATGCACCGTGATCCCGACGCTTCCCCGATCAACCCGATCCCGCCGGTCATCTGGCTGCTGGTCGCGCCTGTGGCGCTGATCGAACTGGCCTTCAACGCGGGCGCGCGCGGATTTGTCGGCGGTCCGGGGGCCGTCGGCTGGCGCCTGTCGGCGGTGCAGGATTATGCGTTTTCGGGCGCGGTGCTGGATTGGATGCTGGCCAGCGGGGTGTTTCCGCCATCGCAAATGCTGCGGTTCGTGACCTATCCCTTTGTGCATGGCAGCTTTACCCATGCGGTATTCGTCGTGGTCTTCCTGCTGGCGCTGGGCAAGATGGTGGCCGAAGTGTTTCGGCCCTGGGCGGTTCTGGCGGTGTTTTTCGGGGCGTCAATCATGGGGGCGCTCGCTTATGGGGTGTTGCTGAACGACCCGGCGCCGTTGCTGGGGGGCTATCCCGGCGTCTATGGGATGATCGGGGCCTTCACCTTCTTGCTGTGGGTGCGGCTGGGGATGACTGGCGACAACCAGTATCGTGCCTTCAGCCTGATTGCCGCTTTGCTGGGGATACAGCTGCTGTTCGGCGTGATCTTTGGCGGCAGCCGTGATTGGGTCGCCGATCTGGCTGGCTTCGTTACGGGGTTCGGGCTGTCATTCATTGTCAGCCCCGGCGGCTGGGCGCGGGCGGTGGCGCGGCTGCGCAGACGCTAGCGCCGCATTGCCGACCGCAGATCGGCCCGCCGCATACCACCCAGGGCGATCACCAAAAGCGCATAAATGGTCATGCCCGCCACGACCAGCGCTGCCAGCGCCAGATAGCGTTGGCCGGGTGCCGCCAGCGGTGCCGCCAGCAAGACCTGCAGACCATACAGCCCTGCCCCCATCAGCAAAGAGGCCAGCAAAACGCGCGGCAGGCGATCCTTCAGGCGGGCGTCTAACTGTGCCGCCTCGCCCATGGTGCGGGTGCCCCACCACAATTGGGCCACCATGACCCATCCCGCGACGGTCGTGCCTAGGGCCGCCGCAATAAAGCCGATGAAGGGGGCCAGGCCCACCGCCACCACCGCATTCACCACCATTGATATCAGCGCGAACCGGAAGGGCGTGCGGGTGTCTTCACGTGCGAAATAAAGTGGTTGCAGCACCTTTTGCAGAACAAAGGCTGGCAGGCCCGCGCCGTAAACCGCCAGCGTCTGGGCGGTAAAGATCGTGTCTGTCGGGCCGAACGCCCCACGTTCGAACAGAACACCGATCAGCGGCACCGGAATCACCATCAGCGCAATGGCGGCAGGCAGCGTCAGCGCCAGGCTGAATTCCGTGGCGCGGTTATAGGCATAGCGGCCGCCGACCGTATCCATGGCCTTCAGGCGGCGTGAAATATCGGGCAACAACACGATACCAATGGCAATGCCGACCACCCCCAGCGGCAGTTGATACAGCCGGTCCGCATAGTTCAGCCAGGCGATCGCCCCGTCAAAGAAACTGCCCACCTGGCGACCCACCAGAAGGTTGATCTGCACCACGCCACCGGCCAGAACGGCCGGCCCGGCAATGATCAGCAGCCGGCGCATGTCGGGCGTCAGGCGCGGGCGGCGCAGGCGCAGCGGATAACCCATGCGCGCCGCCGCAATCCAGACCAGCGTGGCCTGGGCAAACCCGGTGATCGGCGTGGCCCAGGACAGCGTCAGCGCCATGTCCCAGCCACGATCATGCGCAATCAGCATGGCCGCGATGAAGAATACGTTCAGCAGGACCGGCGCCGCCGCCGCCGCAATGAAACGCCCGCCCGCATTCAGCACGCCGGACAAAAGCGCGGCAAGCGAGATGAACAGGATATAGGGAAAGGTGATCCGCCCATAGAGCACGGCCAGATCAAAGCGTTCATCGCCCGCAAAACCGCTGGCCATGGCCAGAACAAGCCAGGGCATGGCCGCCATGGCGATCAGGCTGACCAGCAGGACGGTCGCCGCGAGTCCTGCGAATGCGTCTTCGGCAAAACGGCGCGGGTCTTCGCCAGCTTCATATTTCTTGGAGAACATCGGCACGAAGGCGGTGTTGAACGCGCCTTCGGCAAAAAAGCGGCGAAAGGTATTGGGCAAAGAGAAGGCGACCAGAAACGCCTCGGCCACTGGGCCGGTGCCCAGATAGGCGGCGATCAGTACATCGCGGGCAAAGCCCACCACACGGCTGGCCAGGGTCCAGCCGCCCACGGTCAGGAACCCCGACATCAGCCGTACGGGCTTCATTGCGCGCGCGCCCGCTCGTCGCCGGCATTGATGGCCGCGATCAGTTTCTTTTCCAGCGCGGCCTGTTTCGAGGCCGAATGCAGCTTCAGCCCGAACATGTCCTTGACATAGAAGCTGTCCACGACCTGCGCGCCGAAGGTCGCGATCACGGCAGAGGATATATAGATATTGCTGCGCGCCAGAACGCGGGTCAGATCATAGAGCAGACCAGGACGGTCGCGGGTGTCGACCTCGATAATGGTGAAGATCTCGGATCCTTCATTGTCGAAGGTGATGGTTGTCGGAAAGCGGAAGCCGCGCTCGCGTTTGGGCATCTTGTCGCGATCGACAAGCTTTTCGCGCGGGGCAACCTCGCCGCGCAGGGTCTTGGAGATCATCTGGCGCAGGCGGGGCAGGCGGCTGGTTTCATAGGGCGCGCCTTCGGCATCCTGTATCCAGAAAACGGCGGTGGCATAGCCATCTTTGGATGTATAGGTGCGCGCATCGACCACATTGGCGCCCACCAGCGCCAACGCGCCCGCCAGGCGTGAAAATATCCCCGCGTGATCGGCCAGTGCGAAACAGGCGCGTGTGGCATCGCGATCGGTGTCCTGTTTCAGGTCGATCCGGATTTCCGTGTCCGAGATCCCGCGCAGCAATTCGGCGAACACCACCTGGGTGGCGGTTGGCAGACCTTGCCAATAGGGTCCGTAATGGCGCGCGATCTCGGCGCGCAGGTCTTTCTTGTCCCAGCCGGCCAGCGCTTCGCGCAGGGCTTTCTTAGCTTCGGTTTCGCGCGCTTCGCGGTTCAGGGCTTCCATCCCGTTTTCCAGCGCGTTTTCGGTTTCGCGATACAGATTGCGCAGCAACTGGGCCTTCCAGTTGTTCCAGGTGTTGGGGCCCACGCCGCGAATGTCGCACACTGTCAATACCGTCAGCAGGTCAAGCCGCGCCTTGGTTTTTACCAGCTTGGCAAAGCCGCGCACGGTGCGCGGATCGGATATGTCGCGCTTCTGCGCCATGTCTGACATCAGCAGATGATAGCGCACCAGCCATTCCACCGTTTCGCATTCGGCCGGCTTCAGACCCAGTCGGGGTGCGACCCGCCGCGCGATCTGGGCACCGAGAACCGAGTGATCCTCTTTACGGCCTTTGCCGATATCGTGAAGCAACAGCGCGACATAGAGTATCTTGCGGTTTATCCCCGCCTTTACGATCCGGTCGGCAATCGGCAACTCTTCGGCCAAGTCGCCCTGTTCGATCTGGTTCAGGACCGTGATGCACTGGATGATATGTTCGTCGACCGTATAGTGGTGATAGACGTTGAACTGCATCATGGCGACGATCGGTTCGAATTCAGGGATGAAGGCAGATAATACCCCCAATTCGTTCATGCGCCGCAGCGCGCGCCCCGGATCACCATGTTTCAGCATCAGATCAAGGAAGATGCGCTGAGCTTCCTTGTCGGTGCGCATCGCATCGTCGATCAGGTGCAGGTTTGCCGCGACAAGCCGCATCGCATCGGGGTGAATAAGCGTGCCCGTGCGCAGGCCTTCCTCGAAGATGCGCAATATGTTCAGCCGGTCGTTGAAGAAGGTCTTTTCATCTGCCACGTCCAGGCGGTTCTGGACGATGCGATAGCCTTCCTTTGCCTTGCGCCTGCGACGGAACAGACCGATCAGCGCGGGCTCTTTCTTGACATGGCTGGCTTCAAGCGCGGTCAGAAAAATGCGGGTCAATTCGCCGACATGGGTGGCGTGGCGGAAATAGTCCTGCATGAAATGTTCGACCGCACGTCGCCCGCCATGGTCGATATAGCCCATGCGATCGGCCACTTCGACTTGCAGGTCAAAGGTCAACTGATCCATCGCCCGCCCAGCGATCAGATGCAGATGGCAGCGTACCGCCCACAGGAAGTTTTCCGCGCTGTCAAATTCGCGAATTTCCTTTGGGGTGAACATGCCAAGGCTGACCAATGCGCCGCTGGTATCGACCCGGTGAATATATTTCGCGATCCAGAACAGTGACTGAAGGTCGCGCAGCCCGCCCTTGCCTTCCTTGACATTGGGTTCCAGCATGTAACGCTGGCCGCCCTGCTTGCGATGGCGTTCGGCGCGTTCCTCTAGCTTGGCTTCCACAAAATCGGCGGCGGTGGTGCTGAACAATTCGGTCCACAGCCTGTCTTTCAACTCGGATGTCAGCGGCTGGTCGCCGCCCAGATATCGCAGCTCCAGCAGGGCTGTGCGGATCGTATAGTCTTCGCGCCCCAGGCGCAGGCAATCGCGGATCGTGCGGCTGGCATGCCCTACCTTCAGACGAAGGTCCCACAGGATATACAGCATGGATTCGATCACGCTTTCGGCCCAGGGGGTAATCTTGTAGGGGGTCAGGAACAGCAGATCGACATCGGAATGCGGCGCCATTTCGCCGCGGCCATAACCGCCAACAGCCAATACCGCCAGGCGCTCTCCGCCGGTGGGGGTGTTCAGCGGATGTAACCGGCTAACGACATAGTCGAGTGTCGCGCGCACGATCCCGTCGGTGAGATAGGAGTATGACCGAGCAAGCTCGCGCGCGGCCAGCGGGCGGGCCGTAAAGGCCTTTTGCATGGCCGTGTTCCCGGCCTCGCGCGCCTGTGACAAGATGGCGACAGCCGCCGCCCGGCGTTGGCGATCATCCTCGGCCGAGGTGGAGGCGGCAATCAGCTTTTGCGTGATCAGCCCGGTGTCGAAAATATCCTGCGCCGGGCAAATGAGGTTGTCCGGTTGCGGGGCGGCAGTAACAGGGAGGGCCGGGTCAGAAACCGGGGCCGCCGAAACTTCTTGGGGCAGGGTCAATCACAACTACCTGATTATTGCGGATTTCCGCGACTGCGAGGCCGCGCTCGTTCGTGCCGTTTGCCAACAGGCGGAATACGCCATTCACCCCCGCGAAACCGGCGCCTTGCGTCAGGGCCGTTGTGGTCAGGGCATCGGCCTTGCCCTGTTTGACCAGCGCACCGATGGCGGCGATCCCATCATAGGCCAGACCGCTGATGGGCAGAGGTGCCGCACCATAGGCCATTTGATAGCGTGATCCGAATTGCGATTGCAGCGCCGGATCGGGCAGGGCAAACCATCCGCCCTGAACACCGGGCAATGCCAGCGTCGAGGGTGGAATATCCCAGCGGGTCAGACCGACAAAGCGGGTGATCGCCGGGTCAATGCCATTTTCGACAAGAAGCTGCGACAGCAACGGCAGGGCACCGGCCGTATCGGCCGTAAAGAAAATGGTGTCCGTGCCGGTTGTCCTGACCAGATCGGCGATGGTGGGCACGGCTTCAATGACACCGTTTTGCGAAAATTCATATGACGCGATGCCGGTCGAGGTCGATCCGGCGGCAAGAATGGCCTGTGCGATGGCATCGCGTCCCATCTGGCCGGCCACGGTATTGTCATGCACGGTCAGCACGCGGTTGCGGCCCTGCGCGGCGGCATACCGCACCAGCCTGTTTGCAGTGTTTTCAAACGTGGGGCCCAGAACAAAGACATTGCCCCCCGCGATCGCGGCATTGTTGGAAAAGGCCAGAACATTGACGCCGCGCCCCGCGACAGCCTTGCCCACGGCATTGGCGGATTGCGCATAAACCGGACCGAGTATGATTTTCGCACCATCCCGAACGGCCTCTGTCGCCACGGCGGCGGCCTGTGCGGGGCTGGCGGCGGTGTTATAGACCCGCAAATCTATCTGCACATCGCCGAGATCCGCAATCGCCAGGCGTGCCGCATTTTCAAGGCTTGCCGCGATCAGATCATCTCCGGGCTGCCCCGACCCCCCCGGCACCAGAAGCGCAACGGGCACCGCATTGCGGGTATTGATCATAGGGCCACTGCTGCCAAGCGGCGCACCATCACAGGCGGCGACGATGACAAGCGCGGCAATAGCGGCAAGCGGCTTGCGGACAATGCGGAAAACGGCGAACATGAACACTTCTCTCTGAATAGGGGCGCTACTCGTCAAACTCGGCCCGAACCTATGCGGTTCCATGCCCCAAGTAAATGTCGGACAGGACAGGAAACCCAAGGTGAAGATCGAAATTGCCCCCCTGGCCGCCGGCCTGTATTTTGTCGCAACCCCGATCGGCGCGGCCCGTGACATTACATTGCGCGCGCTCGACATCCTGGCCTCGGTCGATGTGATCGCGGCTGAAGACACGCGCACGGCCAGGCACCTGATGCGCATTCATGGCATTGTCGTCGGGGACAGGCCCATCATGGCCTATCACGATCATTCAGGCCCTGCCGAACGGGACAGGATCCTGAACCATATCGCCGCCGGGAAATCCGTGGCCTATGTCAGCGAGGCCGGAACCCCCCTTCTGGCCGATCCGGGCTATCGGCTGGGCCGGGCGGTAATCGCCGCAGGTTTCACGGTGACAAGCGCGCCGGGCCCTTCGGCCTTGCTGGCGGCGCTGACCGTTTCCGGCCTGCCCAGCGACAGGGTGCTGTTCGCCGGGTTTGCCCCCACCACCCGCACTGCGCGGCGGGCGTGGATCACCGAACTGGCCGAATGCCAGGCGACGCTGGCAATCTATGAAAGCCCCAAGCGCATTAATGGATTATTAGGTGATTTGGTGAATTGTCTGGGGGAAGAGCGAGAGGCAGCAATCTGTCGGGAATTAACCAAGAAGTTCGAAGAAGTATTGCGCGGAAGCCTGGCCATGTTGCAACAGGATCTGGCGGACCGGACCCTGAAGGGGGAAATCGTGGTGCTTGTCGACCGTGCCCCGCAGGCCATCGCGGATGAGGACATGATGAACAAGGCTTTGGCGCGGGCGCTGATGAACAACACGGTCAAGGATGCGGCCGCTGAGGTTGCCAAGGCCCTTAACCTGCCCAAGCGCCAAGTTTACCAAGCGGCGCTGAAACTGGAGCGTGACGGATGAGCGGAACTGTATCATATCATGCGGGGCGTGCCGCAGAAGACAGTGTAGCGCGTAATTATGTCGGGCGTGGATTTGTCATCGACAAGTGCCGCTGGCGCGGGGCCGGTGGTGAAATCGATCTTATCGCCCGGCATGGCGATGCGTTGATCTTCGTCGAGGTCAAGAAGAGCAAAAGCTTCGCCCGTGCCGCCGAACGCGTAAGCCGCCGCCAGATGGAACGGATCATGATGGCGGCCAGTGAATTTGTCGCCGGAGAACCAAAGGGGCAATTGACGGAGATGCGTTTCGATGTGGCGCTGGTCGATGGCGGGGGTGGTATCCAGATCCTGGAGAATGCCTTCGCGGCCTGAGTGAAGTTCCCATTGCAACCCCGTTCTGGTCGGGTCATGTAGTTCCCTGTATTGGCAGGGGGGTATCTTATGTCGCTGAAAGTCGCCATTCAGATGGATCCGATCGGTCCGATCAATATCGATGCCGACAGCACCTTTCGTATCGCTGAAGAGGCGCAGAAGCGCGGACATCAACTGTTTTATTACACGCCTGACCGGTTGTTCTGGGAAGACGGGCGGGTCAAGGCGCGTGGGTGGCCGTTGAGTGTACGGCGTGTCAAGGGCGATCACTTCACGCTGGGCGCAGAGGCCGAGATTGATCTGGGCGAGTGGGATGTGGTCTGGCTGCGCCAGGATCCGCCCTTCGACATGGGCTATATCACCACTACCCATCTGTTGGAGCGCATTCACCCCAGGACGCTGGTCGTCAACGATCCGTTCTGGGTGCGCAATTTCCCGGAAAAGCTGCTGGTGCTGCAGTTTCTGGATCTTATTCCGCCGACAATGATCGCGCGCGATCTGGCGACGATCCGGGCCTTCAAGCAGGCACATGGCGATATCATCCTCAAGCCGCTTTACGGAAATGGCGGTGCAGGTGTGTTCCGGCTGGATCCGAATGACCGCAATCTGGCTTCGCTGCATGAAATGTTCACAGGCATGAGCCGCGAGCCGCTGATCGTTCAGAAATTCCTGCCCGATGTCAGCAAGGGGGACAAGCGGGTGATTCTGGTGAATGGCGAGCCTGTCGGAGCGATCAACCGTGTGCCGCAGGTGGGTGAAACGCGGTCGAACATGCATGTGGGCGGTCGGCCGGAAAAGGTTACACTGACCCCGCGGGATCTGGAGATCTGCGCCGCCATCGGCCCGACCCTGCGCGATCACGGCCAGATATTCGTCGGCATTGATATCATCGGCAATTACCTGACAGAGATCAACGTGACCTCACCCACCGGCATTCAGGAACTGGAGCGTTTTGACGGGACCAATTCTGCCGAACGCATCTGGCAGGTGATCGAGGCGAAGCGCGCCGAATGACGGCAGCCTTGCCTTCTGTCTGACCAGGGTCATCGCAAAGGGGCCCTGTCGTCAGTCGGGCCTGAAAGCCAGCCGGAAACTTGCCGCTTCGGCGACATGGGGGCGGCATACATCATGCGAGCCATCCAGATCGGCGATGGTGCGGGCCACGCGCAGGATGCGATGATAGCCGCGCGCAGACAGGCCAAACCGTTCGGCGACGCGGGTCAGCAATTCGCGGCCCTCGGTGTCGGGCGCGGCGATCTGTTCCAGCAGGCGGCCTTCGACATCGGCGTTGGTTCGGATGGGGCCATAATCGGCAAAGCGCCGGGCCTGGGTTTCGCGGGCGCGGGCGACCCGGGCGGCGACCTGGGCGCTGGTGTCACCTGTTTCGGGCAGGTCCAGATCCGTGAAGGCCACCGGGGGAACTTCGATCCGAAGGTCGATCCGATCCATCAGCGGGCCGGAAATGCGCCCCATGTAATCCTGGCCGCACAGCGGGACGCGCGCGCAGGCGCGCGACGGATCGGCCAGATGGCCGCATTTGCAAGGATTGGCTGCGGCAACCAGCAGGAAACGGCAGGGATAGCGCATATGGGCATTGGCGCGGGCAACGACGATTTCCCCGGTTTCAATGGGCTGGCGCAGCGTTTCCAGCACGCCGCGGGGGAATTCCGGAAATTCATCCAGAAACAGCACGCCGTTATGCGCCAGGCTGATTTCGCCGGGTTTTGCGCCTCGGCCGCCGCCGACGATGGCAGCCATAGACGCGGTGTGATGCGGTTCGCGAAACGGGCGGCTGCGTGAAATGCCCCCTTCCGAAAGCAGCCCCGAAAGCGAATGGATCATCGAGGTTTCCAGCGCTTCGGCGGGTGTCAGCGGGGGCAGGATGCCGGGCATACGCGCGGCCAGCATTGATTTGCCGGAGCCAGGTGCGCCGACCATCAGCATGTGATGCCGTCCGGCAGCCGCGATTTCCAGCGCCCGCTTGGCGCGTTCCTGCCCCTTGACATCGCGCAGGTCGCGCATCTGGCCATTGGTTATGACCTCGCCGGGTTCGGCGGCGGGCATCACGGATTGGCCGGTATAATGGCGCAGCACCTCGGCCAGCGACCCGGCGGCCAGAACCTGGGTTGCGCCCACCCAGGCGGCCTCGGGGCCGCAGGCGCGCGGGCACAGCAATATCCGGTCGGCCTCGGCGGCGGCCATCGCGGCGGGCAGGGCGCCGACCACCGCGATCAAGGATCCATCCAGTGACATTTCGCCTAATGATACTGTCTGTTCGACCGCATCCACCGGCACGACATCAAGCGCGGCCAGCAGGGCCAGCGCGATGGGCAGGTCGAAATGCGACCCTTCCTTGGGCATGTCGGCGGGGGACAGGTTGACGGTGATGCGTTTCGAGGGCAGCGCCAGCGCCATGGCCGACAGGGCCGCGCGCACCCGATCGCGGGCTTCGGAAACGGCCTTGTCCGGCAGGCCGACGATCGAAAAGGCCGGAAGGCCGGGGGTGACGGCGCACTGCACCTCGACCAGGCGCGCCTCGACCCCTTCAAACGCCACCGTATAGGTGCGAGCGACCATGCCTGCCTCTTTTCCGTTTGATTAACGGCTAGGACAGCAGAGTTTACGAATCGTTAACGGGCGGGGGATCATTTGCGGTGCAAGCCCTTTGCATGGTCGCAAACCTGTCCATGTCGCCTGAACAGCATGACAGGAGCCAAAAAAATTTAATGTCCTGGCAACTTTTTGTGAACTGGACCCGTTTCTCTTTCGTAACGGTAAGGAAATCGGCACAGTCATGTCGATGCTAATGGTCGGGGGCGACGATGGCACAGGCCCAGAACAGTGACAGCTTTATCATACGCCGGGCGATGCGCGCCGAGCTTCTGGACGCGGAAACCGAGTTGCAACTGGCATTCGCGTGGCGCGACCGGCGCGACGAGGTCGCCCTGCACCGGCTGATCAATGCCTATATGCGGCTGGCGATTTCGATGGCGATGAAATTCCGCCGCTATGGCGCGCCGATGAACGATCTGATCCAGGAAGCCGGTCTGGGCCTTATGAAGGCCGCCGACAAGTTCGACCCTGACCGGGGCGTGCGTTTTTCGACCTATGCGGTGTGGTGGATCAAGGCCAGCATACAGGATTATGTCATGCGCAACTGGTCGATGGTGCGCACCGGATCGACATCTTCGCAGAAATCCCTGTTTTTCAATATGCGTCGGGTTCAGGCCCAGCTGGAACGCGAGGCCAGCGCCCGGGGCGAAGTGCTTGACGGCTATCAGTTGCGCGAGCGTATCGCCTCTGAGGTCGGCGTATCACTGGCTGATGTGGAAATGATGCAGGGGCGCATGGCGGGGGCGGATTTTTCGTTGAATGCGGTGCAATCATCGGATGACACGGGGCGCGAATGGATCGAGGCGCTGGAAGATGACAGCACGCAGGCCGCTGATCTGGTGCAGCGCAATCATGATTCCGCCATATTGCGCGGCTGGCTTTTAAAGGCCATGTCCGCATTGAACGAGCGCGAGCGATACATCCTGCATCATCGCAAACTGCGCGATGATCCGCGCACCCTGGAAAGTCTGGGCCAGGAAATGGGCCTGTCAAAAGAGCGCGTGCGCCAGTTGGAGGCAGGGGCCTTTGCCAAGATGCGCCGCCATCTGCAGGACCAGTCAGACGAGGTTCGCGCGCTGCTGTGACGCGCTACATCTTGGCGCAGACTTGTGCGACGCGCTGTCGCGTCCTAGACATTGGGCGAAACCTTGAAAGGGTCGCCCATGCTGGCAGGAAAGTACATCCTTCTGATTATCGGCGGCGGCGTTGCCGCGTTCAAGTCGCTGGACCTTATCCGGCGGCTGCGTGAACGCGGGGCAACGGTCACGCCGGTTTTGACCGGTGCGGCGCAGCAGTTTGTCACGCCGCTGTCGGCATCGGCGCTTGCCGCGCAAAAGGTGTATCTTGATCTCTTCGATCTGACGGATGAGGCCGAGATGGGCCATATTGAGCTGTCGCGCGTCGCCGATCTGGTTGTCGTGGCCCCGGCCACCGCCGATCTGATGGGCAAGATGGCAAACGGGTTGGCGGATGATCTGGCATCCACCCTGTTGCTGGCAACGGACAAGCGGGTGCTGGTGGCGCCCGCGATGAATGTGCGGATGTGGCAGCACCCGGCG
Organism: Actibacterium sp.; assembly: GCF_055134745.1. Lineage (NCBI taxonomy): Bacteria > Pseudomonadati > Pseudomonadota > Alphaproteobacteria > Rhodobacterales > Roseobacteraceae > Actibacterium > Actibacterium sp. The sequence continues at coordinate 93,410 of NZ_JBSRVX010000010.1, read as the reverse complement.
ACGCAGCGCAATGTGGCCGCACTGCGGGGTGATGGCATCCTGTTTGTCGGTCCAGATGACGGGCATATGGCCTGCGGCGAATTCGGGCCGGGCCGGATGGCCGAACCGCTGGCCATCGTGGCGGCGGTGGAATCGGCGCTGACCGATGGCCCGCTGAAGGGGCGGCGCATCATCGTGACATCCGGCCCTACGCATGAACCGATCGACCCGGTGCGCTATATCGCCAATCGGTCATCGGGGGCGCAGGGCACGGCGCTGGCGCGCGCGCTGTCAGCGCTGGGCGCGGATGTGGTGTTCATTACCGGCCCGGCCGATGTGGCCCCGCCGGAGGGGGTGCAGGTTGAAAAGGTGCAGACCGCGGCGCAGATGATGGCGGCGGTGCAGGCGGCATTGCCCGCAGATGCGGCGGTGTTCGCGGCGGCTGTGGCCGACTGGCACGTGGCCAATGGATCGGGCAGCAAGATCAAGAAGGACGGCCGCGGTGCTATTCCGGCACTGCGCCTGACCGAGAATGCCGATATCCTGGCCACTGTCAGCCAGATGACGCAAGGCCGCCCGGCGCTGGTCGTGGGCTTTGCCGCCGAAACCGATGATGTGATCGCACATGCCACGGCCAAACGTGTGCGCAAGGGCTGTGACTGGATCGTGGCCAACGATGTATCGCCCGAGACCGGCATCATGGGCGGCACGGAAAACGCGGTGACGGTGATATCGGCAGACGGGGCCGAAACCTGGCCGCGTATGGCCAAGGATCAGGTGGCAAACCGGCTGGCGGCGAAGATTGCGCAGGCGCTGACATGAGCCCCGTGATCCGCATCCTGTGGGAAGACTGGGCCGATACCGGGCTGGCGTTGCCATCTTATGAAACCACCGGTGCCGCTGGGGCCGATATCCGCGCCAACCTGCCGCCCGATATCCGCGCCGAGGGGTTCACGCTGGAACCAATGCAACGGCGGATCGCGCCCACCGGCATTCGCGTGGAAATTCCCCAAGGGTATGAGGTGCAGATAAGGCCCCGGTCGGGGCTGGCGCTGAAGCATGGGATCACCCTGCCCAATACGCCCGGCACGATCGACAGCGATTATCGCGGGCCGCTGGGGGTTCTGCTGATCAATCTGGGTGATGTGCCTTATGTTGTGGGCCATGGCGACCGGATTGCGCAACTGATCGTGGCGCCGGTGGTGCAGGCGGGGTTCACGGTGGTGGGTGCGCTGGGCGATACCGCGCGCGGGCAGGGCGGGTTCGGATCGACCGGGCGGGGATGATGGGGGATGCGCGCATCTGGGCCGGTGTTACGGTCATCGTGGTGCTGGTGGCCGGATACTGGGCGCTGTTGCGCCTGCTGCGCAAACAGGCGCGACCGGTGGTGCAGGCCACCCAAGGCACCTTCAGCCCGGCAGAGCTGGACCGCTATGCCCGCCACATTGTGCTGCGAGAGGTCGGCGGACCGGGGCAAAAGCGGCTGAAGGCGGCGCGGGTGCTGGTGGTGGGCGCGGGCGGGCTGGGATCGCCTGCGTTGCTGTATCTGGCCGCCGCAGGTGTGGGAACCATCGGTGTGATCGACGATGACGTGGTCGACGCCAGCAACCTGCAACGCCAGATCATCCACAGCGATGACCGGATCGGGATGCCCAAGGTGTTTTCCGCCAAGGCGGCGATGCTGGCGCTGAACCCGTTTGTTACCGTGCGCCCCTATCACCGCAGGCTGCAGGAAGGTGAGTCGGAAACACTGTTCAGCGAGTATAATCTGATCCTGGACGGGTCGGATAATTTCGAAACGCGCTATCTGGTCAATGCCGTGGCTGCGCGTCTGGGCAAGCCGCTGATCGCGGCGGCGATTACCCAGTGGGAAGGGCAGATCAGCCTGTATCATCCGGCCAGCGGCGCGCCCTGTTATCAATGCCTGTTCCCGCAGGCGCCCGCGCCGGGGCTGGCCCCAAGCTGTGCCGAGGCGGGCGTGATGGGCGCGCTGCCCGGTGTGGTGGGGGCGATGATGGCGGTCGAGGCAATCAAGGAAATCACCGGCGCGGGGCAATCGCTGCGCGGGCGGTTGCTGATTTATGATGCGCTTTACGGTGAAAACCGGTCCATCGGCATTGCGCCGCGTGTGGATTGCCCGGTTTGCGGGCCCGGCGAGGTCTGAAGCCTGCGGCGCGAGTATTTGCACCAAGGTGATAGGGCATGGCTGGACCTTTGGCGGTGCCGTGCCTAGCTTGGCCAGTGAAGGAGATTTTCATGACAAATGCCCTGCTGTCGGACTGGTCCACGCCGTTTGGCCTGCCCCCGTTTGATGCGATCAAGGATGCCGATTTCGCGCCCGCCTTTGATGCCGCGATGGATCAGGCACGCGCCGAGATTGCGGCGATTGCAGATAATCCCGCGGCACCGACATTCACCAATACCATCGAGGCGCTGGAACTGGCCGGGGAGCGGCTGGACCGGATGCTGGGCGTGTTTTATGCGCTGGCGGGCACCGACAGCAACGAGGCGCGCGAGGCCTTGCAGCGCGCGTTTGCGCCGAAACTGTCGGCCTATTCGTCCGAGATTACCCTGAATGCGGGGCTGTTTGAACGTATAGAGGCCCTGTGGCAGGGGCGCGATGCGCTGGGCCTGACACCGGAACAGGCACGGGTTCTGATGCTGACCCGGCGCGGGTTTGTGCGGGCGGGGGCGCAGGTGCAGGGGGCAGGGCGTGACCGGTTGACGGCGGTCAAGTCGCGGCTGGCGGTGTTGGGCACGCAGTTCAGCCAGAATCTGCTGGGTGATGAGCGCGACTGGTTCATGGAATTGTCCGATGCCGATCTGGCGGGGTTGCCCGATTTTGTGGTGACGGCGGCGCGGGCCGCGGGGCAGGACAAGGGGCTGGCCGGGCCGGTTATCACCTTGTCGCGGTCGATCATCGTGCCGTTCCTGCAGTTTTCAACCCGGCGCGATTTGCGCGAACGGGCCCGGCGGGCCTGGGTGGCGCGCGGTGCCAATGGCGGGCAGACCGATAACCGCGCGATTGCGGCCGAGATTCTAACGCTGCGCCATGAGCGGGCGCAATTGCTGGGCTATGCCGATTTCGCGTCGTACAAGTTGGAAACCGAAATGGCGGGCACGCCCGGGCGGGTGCGCGATCTGCTGATGCAGGTCTGGGCACCGGCCAAGGCGGCGGCGCAGGCCGATGCCGCCGTGCTGGAGCAGATGATGCACGCCGATGGTGTCAACGCGCGGCTGGAGCCCTGGGACTGGCGGTTCTATTCCGAAAAGCGCCGCAGGGCCGAGCATGATCTGGATGAGGCGGCGATCAAACCCTATCTGCAACTGGACCGGATGATCGAGGCGGCCTTTGACGTGGCGCATCGGTTGTTCGGGCTGGACTTCGCGCCGCTGGATGTGCCGCTGTATCACCCTGATGCCCGCGCCTGGGAGGTGACGCGGGGCGGGCGCCACATGGCGGTGTTCATCGGCGACTATTTCGCGCGGGGATCGAAACGCTCGGGCGCCTGGTGTTCGGCCAGCCGGTCACAGCGCAAGCTGGGCGGGGAGGTGCGGCCCATCGTGCATAACGTGTGCAACTTTGCCAAACCGGCAGCGGGGCAGCCCGCACTGTTGTCTTATGACGATGCGCGCACGCTGTTTCATGAATTCGGGCATGCGCTGCATCAGATGCTGTCGGATGTCACCTATCCGTCGATTTCGGGCACATCGGTGGCGCGTGATTTTGTCGAATTGCCAAGTCAGTTGTATGAACACTGGCTGGAGGTGCCGCAGGTTCTGGCGCAGTTTGCCACCCATGCCGAAACCGGTGCGCCGATGCCGCGCGACATGCTGGAACGGCTGTTGGCGGCCGCGACCTATGACATGGGGTTTCAGACGGTGGAATATGTGGCGTCGGCCATGGTCGATCTGGCGTTTCACGAAGGGGCGCCGCCTGCCGATCCGATGGTGGCACAGGCGCAGGTTCTGGAGCAGATGGGCATGCCGCATGCAATCGGGATGCGCCATGCCACGCCGCATTTCGCGCATGTGTTTTCGGGCGATGGCTATTCGGCGGGGTATTACAGTTACATGTGGTCCGAGGTGATGGATGCCGACGCCTTTGCTGCCTTTGAAGAGGCGGGCGGGCCGTTCGACGCGGCCACGGCCAAGCGGCTGGAGCGGTTCATTCTGTCGGCAGGCGGATCAGCGGAGGCAGAGGTTCTGTATACCGAATTCCGGGGGCGAATGCCGGGGGTTCAGGCCTTGTTGAAGGGGCGCGGGCTGGCGGGGGCGGCTTAGACATGGCTTAGCGTGCCGGATCCTTATGGATGATTACGTCGGCATTGGGATAGGCGGCGATAATGGCGCGTTTCAGGGCGGCGCCGATGGCATGGGCCTGTGTAAGGCTTTGATCGCCGTCCAGTTCGATATGCAGGTTCACGAACAGTTTGCTGCCCGCGGTGCGGGTTTGCAGATCGTGAAAGCCATACACGCCTGGCCAGGTGCCGGCGATCTTTTCGATGCCCGCGATTACAGCGGGATCGGCGGCGCGATCCATCAGCGCATTCCAGGCGCCGCGCCCGATGCCAAAGGCCCCCACGGCCAGCATCAGCGCGGCGCCAATGGCCACGACGCTGTCCAGCCGTTCAAACCCGAATTGCGCCGAGGCCCACAGCGCGGCGATCGCCCCCAGATTAGGGATCAGATCGCCCAGGTAGTGCATCTGGTCGGCCTGAACGATGCGGTTGCCGGTGCGACGGGTAACGCGGCGCTGCCATAGAACCAGACAGAGGGTCATCACGATCGAAACCCCCATCACCACGATCCCGTGGCCTTCGGCCATAAGGGGGGCGGGGGTGTCCTGGGTCAGGCGGCGCACGGCAGCCCAGCCGATAACCCCGGCTGATGCGAAGATGAACAGCGCCTGGCCCAGCGCCGCCAGATCCTCGGCCGAAGAATGTCCGAAGGTGTGGTCGTCGTCGGGGGGGCGCGCAGCATAGATGATCGCGCCCAGCCCGCCCAGCGAGATCATGAGATCCAGCGCCGAATCGGTCAGCGATGCCGCCACCGAAAGAGATTGGGTCTGCGCCAATGCCCAAAGTTTCAGCGCCACCAGCGCTAATGCCACCGTGACCGAGGCCAACCCGGCCGAAATGTTCATGAAGGTCGAGTTCTGCGACACGATACTGGCCTGATCCGCGAGCTTTGCCTTGGCCTAGCGCGGTGCGCCGTTGCGGGCAAGGGGGAGGGGCTATTCGATGACTTCATCGGGGATGACGCCCCAGATTTCGGTTTTGGGCACCCAACCGGTCTGACGAGAGGCGGTAATACGGCACCAGTCCGGCGTGCAGGACAGAAGTTTCGCCACGACGCCCAGTTCCGCGCGCGCGTTGATCTGGGCGCTGGCATCTGGCAAGCGCCGCAACGGCAGAAGATCGGTTTGCACGATTACGGTTCTTGATCCCGACAGCAGCGAATAATGCATCCAGCCGCCCGCGCCGTCCTGATCGCGCACCCGGCGCCAGTGGCCGTATTCGCCGATGATTTCCAGCGGCTGGTCGGAGTGTTTGTAGACCCAGTCGATCTTGTGGGTTTGTCCGGGGCCGTGGCGGGCAAAGCCTTCGCTGGCCTTCATCGACACGAAACGCGGCAGGGGCAACCCGGTTTCGGGGCCACGTTCCTGTGCCGCCAGACCACAGGCTGCAAACATGGCAGCCGCCAGAACCGTCAGAAACGCCCGCATCTTTGATCTACCTGCCTGTGTAATAACGCTGCTGTCGTTTTGTCGCGGGGTCTTGTGCCTGACCCCATTCTCGGACAGTTTGCCAGTTAGGACGTCAATTGGAAAGAACAGGGAGGCGCGGATGCCCGCTCAACACCTGAGTGTTGTCGTGACGCGACGGTTGCCCGAGGTCGTAGAGGCCCGGATGAAAGAGTTATTCGATGTCGAACTGTCGGTCGCCGATGAAAAGCTGTCGCGCGACGCATTGATCGCGGCCATGCAGCGGGCGGATGTTCTGGTTCCCACCGTGACGGATGTGATTGATCAGGGAATGCTCAGCGCGGCGGGCGACCGGCTGAAACTGATCGCCAATTACGGTGCGGGGGTCGATCATATCGACGTTCAGACGGCGCGCCAGCGGGGGATTCTGGTGTCAAACACGCCGGGTGTGGTGACCGAAGATACCGCCGATATGACCATGGCGCTGTTGCTGGCCGTGACGCGGCGCATTCCCGAAGGTCTGGCCCTGATGCAGTCGGGCCAGTGGAAGGGCTGGTCGCCCACCGCGCTTTTGGGCGGGCGCGTCGGTGGCCGGCGGCTGGGTATACTGGGGATGGGGCGCATCGGTCAGGCCGTGGCGCGACGGGCGCAGGCCTTTGGCATGCAGATCCACTATCACAACCGTCGCCGTCTTCATGCCGATATCGAAAAAGGTCTGAACGCCACCTGGTGGGAAAGCCTGGACCAGATGGTCAGCCGCATGGATGTCATTTCGATCAACTGTCCGCATACGCCATCGACCTTTCACCTGATGAATGCACGGCGTCTGAAGCTGATGAAGCCGACAGCCGTTATCGTGAACACCTCGCGTGGCGAGGTGATCGACGAGAACGCGCTTACCCGGATGCTGCGGGCGGGTGAGATTGCAGGGGCCGGGCTTGATGTGTTCGAGCGTGGGCATGAGATAAACCCGCGCCTGCACGAATTGCCAAATGTCGTGTTGCTGCCACATATGGGCTCTGCCACTGTCGAGGGGCGGGCAGAAATGGGCGAAAAGGTCATCATCAATATCAAGACCTTTGCCGATGGGCATCGGCCGCCTGATCTGGTCGTGCCTGCGATGCTGTAAATCGCATCCGGCGCGATACAAAAGGCCGCCCAGTGGGCGGCCTTTTGCGATCTTGCTGTGGCGGGTCAGGCGCGCGCGTAGCCTTGCAATTCCTCGTCGGCGACATCGGGCAGGTTGACCACGATATTGTCCGGGGTTCGGCAGGTCAGCCAAACCAGATCTTCGGTGGTGGACATGTTGACCTCGACATGCGGCATGAAGGGGGGCACGAACACGAAATCGCCCTCGGTCATGTCGACGAATTCCCTGTAGCCTTCGCCATAATAGATCCGGCCATGGCCCTTGAGCACATAGCCGCCGGTCTCGGCCTCGCCATGATGATGCGGCACCGACCGAAAACCCGGTTCATTGCTGACGCGCCCGAACCAGATTTTCGTGGCGGGGGTGTGTTGGGGGCCAACCCCCGATACACGATGCGCGCCGCCTGACTGGCCGGTCGTTGCGTCTTCATGGCCCTTGCGGGTGACGACGGGGATTGGTTGGGTCATTTCTGGTCCTTTCGTCTTGGGCGCTTACTGCCAGACGGGATAGTCCACATAGCCTTCGGCGCCAGGTGTGTAATGGGTGTCACGGTTGCTTTCCGCGATCGGGTGGCGGTGGTGCAGGCGGCTGACCAGATCGGGGTTCGATATGAAGGGGCGCCCGAACGCGATCAGATCGGCCTTGCCGGCATCCAGCGTCGCCTGTGCGCGGTCGCGGTCATAGCCGCCCGCCACGATCAATATGCCACCATATATGCCGCGGGCGATGGTCGCCACATCGGCCGGCGGGGGGGTATCGCTTGCGTCGCCCGAGCCGGAAACGACAGGCTCGATCACGTGAATAAAGCCGACATGCCGTTCTTCAAGCCCCTGGATCTGGGCGCGAAAGACGGCTTCGGGGTCGGATTGGGCGATATCGTTCCAGGTGCCGAAGGGCGACAGGCGCACCCCGATTTTCGACAGGGGAATGCCGCGCGCCATGATCGCATCCAGAATGTCCCACAGGAACGTCAGCCGCTTTTCCAGCGACCCGCCATAGCGATCATCGCGCCGGTTGGTCTGGTCGCAGGCGAATTGCTCGATCAGATAGCCATTGGCCCCGTGCAATTCGACCGCATCAAACCCTGCTTTCAGTGCCATTTCGGCGGTATGGGCGAAGGCCTCGACCGCCTGGGCCACGTCTTGGGTGGTCATTTCTTGCGGAACGGGGGGGGGCTTGAGGCCGGTAGGTGTGAAGATGCGGGTTTTGGCGGGGATGGCCGAGGGGGCAACGCCATTGACAAAATCGGGGTTGTTTTCAGGATGAAACACCCGCCCGACATGCCACAGCTGGGCGGCGATGCGCCCGCCCTTTGCATGCACGGCATCGGTCACGTGCTTCCAGCCTTCCACCTGAGCATCGGAAAACAGCCCCGGCGTGCGCAGATAGCCCAACGAGCGATCGCAAACGCCGATTGCCTCGGTGATGATCAGCCCGGCCCCGGCGCGCTGAGAATAATATTCGACGGCAAAAGCGCTGGGCAAGGCGCCCGGCTCGGCCCGGCTGCGTGTCATCGGGGCCATTACGATGCGATTGGCCAGCGTCGTTCCGTTCAGGTCGAAGGGTTCAAAAAGTGTATCCGTGGACATGCAAAGCCTTTCAGGTATTCAACACCGGTATCTCGGACCCGATCCAGGGGCTGGAACGGGCAACATCTGCGAAACGCTTTTCATCCTGCAATAATGTTGTCCAGACCGCACGCGCATTTTTATCACTAAATGAGAAATCCAGATCTTCCTGATTTTCCCAGAAAAGTTCGGCCATGCCGTCAGGGTGGTTCGGCGTCAGCCCACGCGATGCCGCCATGATCTGTTCCAGCGGATGCGGGGTATGCAACGTTTGCAAATATCTAACGATACGCAGATCGCGGGCGTGTCTTAGAACCAGGTCGCCATGTTCGTGCATCCAGCGCGTCCTGAAATCTTCGATGCTGATATCGGGTCTGCGAAAAATCGCGTAAACGATCTTGATCATGGGGCCTCCGCCGATATACAAACAAACGTATGTTATTATGTCAAGGTCGACCGGATGCGTTCTGACCTGAAACAGGGGAAAATGATGCTGCCACAGATTGCCCGGCTTTCCGAGGAACAGGAAATGTTCCGTGACGCTCTTGAGGGAACGATTGATCGCGTGTCGCCGGTTGCCAGGGTCCAGAAGCTGGACAATGAAAAGCTGTTCGATGCCGATCTGCACGCCGCCCTTTCCGATCTTGGGGTCATGGGGCTGGGGGTCGATGAATCGATTGGCGGCTCTGGCGGCGGGCCGGTCGATCAGTTGGTCGTGCTGGAGGTTCTGGGCCGCAAGGCAACCTCTATGGCCGTGTTCATGGTGGTTCACTATATGGTCACGCGGATGCTGAACGAAAATGGCAGCGCGGCGCAGAAGGCAAAATACCTGACCCCGCTGGCGCAAGGAAAGATCAAATCCTCTTTCTGCCTGACCGAGGCGGGCGGTGGCACCGATATTCTGTCGGCGATGCGCACAAAGGCGGTCGAGGATGAACAGGGATGGGTCATCAATGGCAACAAGATGTGGATCAGCGGTGCCTCGACCAGCGACATCATGGTGGTGCTGGCCCGTACGGCGCCGCATCACAGCCGGGGCGTGACGATGTTTCTGGTGCCCACTCGGGCCAAGGGCGTGACCGCCACCGAGGTGCGCACCATGGCGATCAACGGCTATGACACCAATGCGCAGTCTTTCGACAATGTGCGTGCCGCGCCCGAAGACGTGCTGGGAAAGGTGAATAACGGCTTTCCACAGGTGATCGCGACCCTGAACGGCGAACGCATGAACGCGGCCGCGGTTGCCGTCGGTATTGGCCGCGGTGCAATCGAGGTGACGGCAGATTATGCGCGCGAGCGTATGGCGTTCGGCAAGCCGATCGGTCAGTTCCAGTCGGTGCAGCACCAACTGTCGATTGCAGGCGTGGGCATCGAATCTGCCTGGCTGCTGACACTGGAGGCCGCAAGGAAAGATGCGGCGGGCGAGGCCACCGACGTGGCCAGCAGCATGGCCAAATGGGCCTCGGCCAAGGCAGCGGTTCAGGCGACGGATGTGGGCATGGATATTTTCGCCGGGGCCGGGCTGGACATGGATCTTCCGATCCAGCGCTATTACCGCGATGCGCGGCTTTATTCCTTTGCGCCGCTGAACAACAATATGACCCTGAACCTGATCGGTGAACGCTGGCTGAACCTGCCGCGGTCGTTTTAAGGGGGCGCATCATGACGAAGATTCTGATCGCCAATCGCGGCGAGATTGCCTGCCGGATCATCAGCTCTGTGCAACAGCTGGGGATGACAGCGGTGGCGGTATATTCCGACGCGGATGCGCAGGCGCGGCATGTCCGGCTGGCGGATGAGGCGGTGCATCTTGGCGGACCGCGTGCAGCAGAGTCCTATCTGGATGTCAGCAAGGTTCTGCAGGCCGCCGGTTCGGTCGGTGCGGATGCGGTGCATCCGGGTTACGGATTTCTGGCCGAAAGTGCCGGTTTTGCCGAAGCCTGTCGCGACGCGGGGCTGGTGTTTGTCGGGCCCGATCCCGATACGATTCGCCTGATGGGCGACAAGGGCCGCGCGCGCGATGCTGCGGTGGCCGCGGGTGTGCCGATCCTGCCGGGCACCGACAAGCTGGACCCATCGGATGAGGCCCGTCTGATGGCAGAGGGCGAAAGGCTGGGCTTTCCGCTGCTGGTCAAGGCGGCGGGAGGGGGCGGCGGAATCGGGCTGCGCCCGGTCCTGGACCCGGCCAAGCTGGTCAAATCGGTGCAAAGCACGTCTGCACAGGCGGGGCGCGCCTTTTCCGACCCGTCCGTATATCTGGAACGTCTGGTGCGGCGCGCCCGCCATATCGAGGTTCAGATTTTCGGGCTGGGCGCCGCGGGGGCGGTGCACCTGTATCTGCGGGAATGTTCCTTGCAGCGACGTTATCAGAAAATCGTCGAGGAAGCCCGGCCGGGTGCCCTTGATCCCGCTGCGGCGCAGGGCATGATCGACACAGCGCTGGCGCTGGCGCGTGCCTGTGAATATCGCGGCGCGGGCACGGTTGAATTTCTGTATGATGATGAAACCGCCGGGTTTTATTTCATGGAAATGAACACCCGGCTTCAGGTGGAACATCCGGTAACCGAAATGATAACCGGCCGGGATCTTGTCGCTATGCAGGTGCAATTCGCCCTGGGTCCGGATATGTCGGATGCACTGCGCCAGGATGACATTTCGGCCACAGGCCATGCCGTCGAACTGCGGATCTGTGCCGAAGACCCCGCGCGCCAGTTCATGCCGGCCCCCGGCCCAATCAGCGCACTGGTCTTGCCGGTTGGCGATGGTATCCGCGTCGATACCGGGTTCGAGGCGGGCGATACGGTCACGCCCTTTTATGACAGCCTGCTGATGAAGATCATCGCGCATGGTGAAAATCGGTCTGATGCCATTGCGCGCCTGCGTGCCGCGCTGAGCCAAACCCGGATCGAGGGGTTGGCGACCAATCTTGGGTTCCTGAAAACCTTGATTGAACATCCCGACTATTTGGCGGATCGTGTCCACACAAAGTTTGTGGAAGAAAATATTTCCACCCTGATCTGAAGAAGGTTCCGCCTGTCATGACCCAATTCCTGTTTCCGCCCTTGCCCCATGAAACAATCGCGGTTGCCGGTCATGCCGAACGGCTGGCTCCGAACCGGATCATCTGTGCCGGACGCAACTATGAAGACCACGCCAAGGAAATGGGGGCCACGGTCGACCGCGAGGCGCCCTTTTTTTTCCTTAAAGGCGCCTATGGCGTGGTCCAGAGCGGGGCGACTATTCCCTATGCGGCGGGCACGCAGAACTTTCATTATGAAATGGAACTGGCGGTTATTATCGGGGCTGACGCATTTCGTATTTCGCCACAGGATGCGCTGTCGGCGGTGTTCGGCTATGCCTGTGCGCTGGACATGACCCGCCGCGATCTGCAACTTGTCGCGCGCGACAAGGGGCGCCCGTGGGATTTCGGAAAGAATTTCGAATACAGCACCGTCATCAGCGAAGTCATTCCCGCCAGCCAGATCGGGCATCCGTCAAGCGGCGCCATAGAGTTGCGCCAGAATGGCGAGCTGCGCCAGGCGTCTGATCTATCGCTGATGGTCTGGAACGTCGCCGAACTGATCGCGGATCTGTCGAAATATTACCATTTGCGGCCGGGTGATGTCGTGCTGACCGGCACGCCGGCGGGTGTCGGGCCGGTTCAGCCCGGCGATCTTCTGACGGGCAGTATTGCCGGCGTGGGCGAAATCACGGTCAGGATCGGCGCGCCAGACTGACCGACGCGGTCAGGTGTCTTTGGTTCCAGGGCCGTTGTAGAACTGGGGAAACAGCCGTTCCACAACCGGACTGTCCAGTGCCCAGGAATGGCAAGCATTCAGAAAGAACGGCATTTGTGCATTGCCCGGGTCGGCGAGGGCGGTTTCTTCGGCTTTTTTCATTTGCCTGCGCGACACGGTTTGAAAGGCGACAGTGCCCACGCCGAACAATAATTCGCGCAGATGGGTGCAGCCCTGCGTGCCGCCCATTGCCTCGTTCAGGGCCTTGCGCCATCCGCCCTTGATCGAGGCGCCGACCAGACGCTGGGCGTTCATCCCGCCGCCATCGCAAAAGGAAAATGGCGCGGTCTGCATGTCCACCTCGATGGCATGGATGATGGTGTCTTCGTCGATGGTCACCCGCGCAAACATGTCGTGTATGGGTTGTCCGATTTCCAGAAATCCACGGTCCAGTTCTTCATAGACAAAGCCTTTTTCGTCGCGAATGCGTGCCTCGATATCAATTAGCCCGTCTTCGCGGTCATAGCTTTCATAGGTCACCCTGCGGATGTGGTGCGGCTTGCGGGGGGGCGGAGGGGATAAGGGCATCAATCTCTTCTTGTTGTCGGGTGTGTGTTGCGGTGTCATCGGCCGGTGAAAGCCGGAGGCGTGGTTCTTCCAAAGCTGGCCACCCCTATCGAAAAATCATCCGACGCGATCGTGGTGTGAAAGCCTGCGCGTTCTGTGGCCAAAGCGTCGCGCAGGGGGATGCCAGCGATTTTCTGAAGGATGTCGCGGCAAACCGAAACGGCAAGCGGGCCATTGGTCAGGATGCGCTTCGCAATGTTATGCGCGCGCTGCAACAGTTCGGCGGGCGCAAGAATTTCACTGACAAGTCCCAGCTGAAATGCGCGCTGCGCCGAAATTACCTCGCCGGTCAGAATCATGTGATTGGCCACGGCCTGTGGAATCGCCCGCGACAGGCGCGTGATGCCGCCCGCCCCGGCGATTGCGCCCAGGCCCACCTCGGGCAGGCCAAAGCTGGCGGTATCGGCTGCAATGCGAATATCGGCGGCCAGCGCAAGCTCCAGGCCGCCGCCGATGGCCGCACCGTTCACGGCGGCGATCAGCGGCTTGGACAGGGGCTGGTCCGTCAGGCCACAGAAATGGCCCGGATCCTGCCCGCGCATGATCAGGTCGGCCAGATAGGGAAGAAAGCTGTGCACATCGGCGCCGGCGCAAAATGTCCTGTCGCCGTGCCCTGTCAGGATGATGGCGCCCACCCCCGGATCCTGTTCCAGCGCAGGCCACAGTTCAGCCAGTTCACAATGCGTTTCCGGATCAATCGAATTTCCACGTGCCGGCCGTTCGATTGTGACCAGCGCGATCCGTTCCGAGATCCCGGTGGAAATAGCCATGTGCGTTCTCCTTCGCCGCGCACTCTTTACCAATATTAATGACATGTCTATATTATGCTATACCAACAAACGTTCGTAATTAAAGTGCCAGATTGACTCGATTGGGGTTCCCATGTCCGACCTGCCGAAATTCGTTCACATTCATGAGGAAGGCCCGCGCGAAGGGATTCAGATCGAACCGCGGAATCTGCCTGTTTCTGACAAGGTGCGACTGATCGAGGCCGTGGCCGAAACGGGCGTGAAACAGATTGATTGCGTTTCATTCGTCAATCCAAAACGTGTGCCGAACATGGCGGATGCCGATGCGGTCGCCCGTGCGATCAACAGGAAACCGGGGGTGCGCTATACCGGGCTGTGGCTGAACACCCAGGGGTTGGAGCGCGCGCTGCAATTGCCGCTGGATGTCGTTGGGTCGATCCGCGTGACGGCCTCGGAGACGTTTTCGATCAAGAATACCAGCCGGAACATCGAGGAAACCTTTGCCGAGCAGCGCAAGTGGATGGACATCTATCGCGCAAATCGCATCGCGGTCGAATGGGGGTATGTGATGACCGCCTTCGGCTGCAATTATGAAGGTGACATGCCCGTTTCGCGGGTTCTGGACATGGTTCAGCGGGTTCTGGATCTGGCCGCCGAATATGATCAGCCGCTTAAGGGCATCTATCTGGCCGATACCGTGGGATATGCGAATCCACTGGATATGGAACGGCGTCTGGGCGCCTTGCGGTCACGCTGGCCTGACATGAAGATCGGGCTTCATCTGCATGACACGCGCGGCACCGGTATGGCCAATGTCTATGCCGCGTTGCGGATGGGCGTTGATCAGTTCGACAGTTCTGTTGCCGGTCTTGGCGGGTGTCCGTTTGCCGAACACAAGGGGGCGGCAGGCAATGTTTGCACGGAAGACCTGGTGTTCATGTGTCACGAAATGGGGATCGAGACCGATGTCGACCTTGAAAAAATGATCGCCTGTGCAAGGCTGGCCGAAGATCTGTTCGGGCATCGGATGCCCGGAAAGGTTATGCATGCGGGCAGCCTGAAGAACATGCGGCGCGCAACGTGACGGCACCTGTGCAACAGCAGCACGGGCGCGAAGCTGAGAATGGGCCGGGGGAAGAGGCGGATTTCATAATTGTCGGCGCCGGTGCGGCCGGATGCGTTCTGGCAAACCGGCTGACGGCGGATGGGCGCTTCAATGTATTGCTGGTCGAGGCCGGAGGATCGGAGCGGCATCCGCTTGTCGCAGTGCCCGCAGGGTTTTTTCATCTGTTGAACCATCCCGGATTTGGCTGGGGTTATAAGACCGCGCCCGAGGATACGCTGGGTGGGCGGCAGGTCGCTTTCCCGCGTGGCAGGGTTCTGGGCGGCAGCGGGTCGATCAACGGCATGTGGCATTCCTGGGGGTTGCCCTGTGATTATGACGGCTGGGCTGCTTCGGGGGCCGCTGGTTGGGGGTTTGCCGATATCCGCCGGTATCTGGAAATGTCTGAAACCTATCTTGACGGGGCGCAGCCGGGCCGGGGGCGCAATGGCCCCATTCATGTGTCGCAATTTGCGGATCATCAGCCACTGACACGGGAATTCGCGCAGGCGGCCCAAGCCATGCAATTGCCGTTCATCGAGGATTACAATGCGAATCCCGGCGAGGGGGTGGCGTTCGTTCAGCAAAACCGCCGTGGCCGTTTCCGGGTCTCGTCAGCCAGCGCCTATTTGCGGCCCGCTATGCGTCGGCCCAATCTGCGGGTTCTTACCGGGGTGCAGGTGCTGGGGGTCGAGCTGTCACAAGGCCGGGCCACGGGCATCCGGATGCGCCATTCTGGCCAGATCGTTGTGGCAAGAGCCCGCCAAGAGGTGATCCTGGCGGCGGGCGCAATAAATTCGCCGCATCTGCTGCAGGTCTCTGGTATCGGCGATGGCGCGATGCTGCAAAGGGCCGGAATCGAAGTTAAGCACGATCTGCCCGGTGTTGGACAAAATCTGCATGATCATTTCGTTGCGCGTGTGGTGCGCGATGTGCCGGGGCAACTTACCCTGAACCAAGTCAGCCGTGGCTGGCGGCTGATGCGTGAAATGCTGCGCTATGGCGTGCAGGCAAAGGGTATTCTGACCTATTCGGCGGGCAATGCCACCGCGTTCGTGCGCAGCAATCCGGCCTGTGCTCAGCCCGATCTGCAACTTGTCTTTACCCCTGCCAGCTATTCCCAAAAGGTGGCGGGGCAGTTGGATACGCGGCCTGCGATAAGTTGTGGCGCCTGGCAGATGCGCCCGGCAAGCCGTGGCACGTTGCGCGTGGTTTCGCCAGACCCGCTGCAGGCGCCGCAGTTCAACTTTGAATATCTGAAAGAGCCTGCCGATCAGCAGGCGGTCGTGGCAGGGCTGCAATGGTGCCGACGGATATTGCAGGGCATGGGGGGCGCCGGATCCGAGACTTCGCCGGGCAGGGCGATTGCCGACGAAGCGGCCTTGCTTGAATATGCGCGCAGCACAGGATCGACGGTCTTTCATCCGGTTGGTTCCTGCAGGATGGGGCAGGATGATATGGCGGTGGTCGGGGCCGATCTGAAGGTGCACCGGCTGGCGCGGCTTCGGGTGGTGGATGCCTCGGTCATGCCGCAGGTTACGTCGTCCAACACCCATGCGCCAACGGTGATGATCGCGGAAAAGGCAGCCGACATGATCCTGCATTCGGCGATTAAAGGCTGACAATGTTGAATATGCGGATAATGATAAGAACAGGGTTGGTCGCAGACGGCCAAGGGGAGGAATAATGTCAGACAAGTCAGAAGGCCGGGCATTGTCCGGTATAAGAGTGCTGGATTTCACCCAGTTCGAAGCCGGCACCGTGGTGACGCAGGCGATGGGGTGGATGGGTGCCGAGATCATTAAGATCGAGAACCCCAAAGGCGGCGAGATGGGTCGCTATGCCTCGACCGAGGTGAAGGGCAAAGACTCTTTCTATTTCATGTTTCTTAACGCCAACAAGAAAAGCGTGACGCTGAACCTGAAATCGGACAAGGGCAGGGAACTGCTGCATGATCTGATCCGTATCAGTGATGTTCTGGTCGAGAATTTCACGCCGGGCATGATGGAAAAGCTGGGCCTGGGCTGGGAGGATGTTCACAAGATCAACCCGCGTCTGATCTATGCACAGGTCAAGGGTTATGGCGAGGGCAGCCCCTATGAAAGTTTCAAGAGCTTTGACATGATCGCGCAGGCCACCGGCGGCGTGATGAGTATTACCGGCGATCCTGACGGGCGCCCGATCAAGCCGGGCGTAACGCTGGGCGATACCGGCGCGGGCCTGCATTCGATTATCGGCATTCTGGGGGCGCTGATCCAGCGCCAGACTTCGGGCAGGGGTCAGAAGGTGACTGTCGCGATGCAGGATGCGATGGTTAATTTTTGCCGCGTGGCTTACGTCGCGCAGGCCCGCAGCGGCGAGGCCTGCCCAAGGATGGGCAATCAGCTGGTGCTTGGCACCACGGCCCCCAGCGAGGCCTATCGCTGCAAGGGCGGCGGGCTGAATGACTATTGCTATGTCTACAGCAGTCGCGCGAACAATGTTCAATGGGAGGCCTTGCTGCGGGTGATCGGTCGCGAAGATCTTATGGATGATCCGCGTTTTGCGTCATCCGAAACCAGGGCACAGCATATCGACGCCGTGAACGCGCTTATCGCGCCTTGGGTCGAACAGTATGACAAGCATGAAGCGATGCGCATCCTTGGCAAGGCGGGCGTACCCGCCGGTGCGGTTCTGGATACCCTGGAACTGTCGCAGGATCAAAGCATGCATGATCGTGGGGTCTTCGTAACCATAGACCACCCCGAGCGTGGAAGCTTTCTGATGCCCGGCTGGCCGGTTCAGATGTCGGATTCGCCGAATATCACGACGCCGGCGCCGCTGTTGGGGTCAAGCAATTCCGATATTTATGGCCAGCTTCTGGGGCTGGATGAAGATGAAATCACCGAACTGAAAAATGCGGGCGCGATCTGACTGCGCACGAAGGGAGAGAGAGAATGGAATTAACAGGTGCAACGCTGGTGGCAGAGACCCTGAAACGGGCGGGTCTGGATACGTTCTTTTACATCATGGGGGCCCCCATGTTGCAGGCGGAATCCGAAAGCCTTGCGCGGGGGTTGCGTGGCATTGATGTGCGCCACGAACAGGCGGCGGTCATGGCGGCGCAGGCCTATACCAGGTTGCGTGGAAAACCGGCGGCCTGTATGGCGGCATCCGGGCCGGGTGTCACCAATTTCGTGACAGGCGCCGCCCATGCCTTGCATGACTGCATTCCTGTCTTGCTGCTGGGCGGGTCCAGCCCGCAGGACCAATCCGGCCGTGGTGTGTTTCAAGAGCTGGACCAGTTGGCGATGATGCGCCCCTGCGTGAAATGGGGCGAACGGGTGCATCATGCCGAACGGATTCCGGAACTGATCAACCGCGCGCTGAATATCGCGGTATCCGGCAAGCCTGGGCCGGTCTATCTGGATTTGCCTGCCGATATCCTGATGGAGTTGGTCGACGAGGACAAAGTCGTCTGGCCGGACCCCTTCAGCATGGAAAACCGTCCGCGTCCGGCATTGTCGGATAGTCTGGTCGATCGGATCATTGAAACGATCCAGGGTGCGGAACGTCCGATCATCGTCACGGGTGGCGGGGCGCTGGCATCGGGCGCAGGGGTTGAATTGCAAACCTTTGTGGAATCGACGGGCATTCCGTTCTTCACCACGCCGCAGGCGCGGGGCATCGTGCCCGACGATCATCCTTTGTGCTTTCTGTCGGCGCGGGCTTCGGCGTTTCGGCAGGCCGATCTGGTTTTGGTTCTGGGCACGCGAATGAACTATGTTTCGGGTCATATTTCGGCGCCACGTTTTGCCGCCGATGTCAAGATTGTGCGGATTGATGCCGACAGTCAGGAAATCGCCACCAGTGCCGGGCTGACGGTCGGAGCGGTTGCAGATCTGAAAACCGCCCTGTCGCAATTGAATGCGACCGGAAAATTGCCGGCCAGTTTCAGAGAGTGGACCGACACCCTGAAGGCAATCAATACCGAGAAATCGGCCAAGCAGGAACAGGCGCTGCAAAACAACGGCCAGCCGATCCACCCGCAGCGGCTGTGCCGCGAAGTGCGCGATTTTGCCAAGCGTGATGGAATTCTTGTGGTGGATGGTCAGGAAATTCTGAACTTTGGCCGCCAAACCATTCCCACTTTCATGCCCGCGCATCGGATCAATTCCGGCACGTTCGGCACGATGGGTGTCGGAATGCCCTTTGGCGTCGGCGCCAAGGTGGCCTGTCCCGATAATGAGGTCATCGTGCTGCATGGCGATGGTTCGTTCGGCATGAACGCGATGGAATTCGACACTGCCGTGCGGCACCGTTTGCCGGTGATCGTCATCATCAGCCAGAATGGCGGCTGGACCGGCGACCCGACACGCACCCAGGTGGGGCGCGATCTGGGCTATCCCAGCTATGAGCTGATGGCGCAGGCTTTGGGCGGGCATGGGGAGTTGGTGGAAGACCCCGATGATCTGCGACCGGCGCTGGAGCGCGCCCGCGCCGCAATCGCCGACGGCCGTCCGGCGCTTCTGAACGTCATTACCGATTGGCGGATCAAGGCGACCACGGTTGCGTTCACGCGCTATGTAACCTGAGGATGACGGGCGCCGCTATGCGACGCTTGACTCTGTGATGGCTAACTATAAACTAACAGGCGTTCGTATATGCGGTCAGGATCATGACGGCGTTTGGGAACGGGAGGGGCCCGCATGCACGTGGTGATAATTGATATGCAGGAACGGCTGGTGCCTGCCTTGCGTGACTGCGACCAGATGGTGCGCAAGGCGCAGATCCTTGCGCAGGCAGCGCAATTGCTGGATCAGGACCTGTCATTCACCGAGCAAAACCCCGACAAGCTGGGGCGCACCGTGGATGCCCTGCAATTGCAGCGCATGACGGTCGTGCCCAAGATGAGCTTTGACGCCAGCGCCCATGTTCCCAAGGGAGAGGCGCCTGTCGTCGTCGCGGGATGCGAGGCGCATATCTGCGTCAAGCAAACCGTTGACGGGCTGCTGGAACAGGGGCGTCGGGTGATCGTGGCAACAGATGCCATCGGGTCACGCAACCAGCCTGACTATGACGCGGCCCTGCGCGCGATGGATCGCGCCGGCGCTGAGCTGCAGACTGTCGAAATGATCGTGTTTGGTTGGATGAAAACGGCAGAACATCCACGGTTCAGGGAAATATCCCGCTTGATCAAATAAATACTACCGCCTTACGTGGTTCAGGCAGAACCTTGGGGCAAAAAGATCGCCAGCCGCATCAGGACGGAAGGCAAAACGCCAAGGGCCATAGTGGCCCCTACAACTGGGAGGAAATAAGATGATGAAGTCATTCTTGCGTGGTGCGGGCCTGGCCCTTGCCACGGGTCTGTTGGCGACGGTTGCCGTCGCGCAGGACACGGTTAATGTCCGGCTGTCGTTCCATCAGCCGAGCGGCAGCGATGCCTGGCAACAAGTTTACGTGCCTTATGCCGCCCGTCTTGAAGAATTGGGCGGCGGTCGCATCAAGGTCGAGACCTATCCCGACAGCGTGCTGCATTCGATCGGTGACGGGTTCAAGGCTCTGGCCGGTGACATCACCGACGTTGCCCCGGCTTTCCCGATCTATATGGCCAAAAGTTTCAATTTGATCCATGCGAACGAATTGCCGCGCGCCTTGCCTGCCAGCGATCAGGCCGCGACCCGCATCGTGAACGAGATGTATCCCGATTATTACCGCAAGGAATACGAGCGTCTGGGCGTCTATCTGGGATTTTACGTGGTGACGCCCGGCTATGACATCATCACCAAGGTGCCCGTCAACAAGATCGAAGATCTGAAAGGGTTGAAAATCCGCGCAGCGGGTGGCGGCATCACCAAAATGGTTGAAAGCCTTGGCATGACCCCGGTCACAATGACCATTGCAGATGCCTATACTGCGTTCCAGCAGGGCATTCTTGATGGGGTTATCCTGTCGACGGCCGATATGGTTACCTACCGTCTGCATGAAATCGGCAAGCACAACTTCCGCATTGGTATTGCCCGTGTGGCCATTCCGACCGCAATCAGCCCGAAGATGTATGACGCATTGCCGGACGACCTGAAAGCGGCGTTCGATACTGCCGGGCAGGAAGCTGCACGCGCCTATCCGAAGATGTACACCGATCTTACCAACCGCGCGCTGGAAGAAATGAAAGCCGCCGGTGTGACCATTGTGGACGTCAGCGATGAAGAGCTGAAAAAAGTCAGCGATATGCTGGCGCCGATGTATGCTGAATTCTTGGAAAAGAACAAGGATATGAAAGACCCCACTGCCCAGGAAGTTCTGGACAAGCTGGCAGAGCTTTCGGCCAAATACAGCGCGATGACCGATGAAGAAATCATCGCCTATGATGCTGCGAACCCGATCAAGGGCCTGCGGCCCTGATCAGAAACGGGGCGTGTTAGGGGTTATCCCCGGCGCGTCCCGAAGCCAATTTTGGCCCACGGCACAAGTCGGTCGTGGGCCAGTATTTTGCTGATGACAGCAACAAGGGGATAATGATGACTTTGCTGCGGTGGGTGTCGCGCGGGATGTTCTGGATTTCGGCCTATCTGTGCCTTCCGGTCATTCTTGCGGTTTTGTTCGTGGATGTGATCCTGCGTTACGCGTTCAATATGCCATTTGTCTGGTCGCAGGAACTGTGTTCATTCCTGTTGCTGGTCTCGCTGGTTTTTGCCCTGCCCGAGGCCTGGCTGCGCAATGTTCATATCAAGGCCGAATTCATGCAGGGTGCGCTGACGCCAACTGTCAAGAACTGGCTGGCGCGGCTGACATGGCTGCTGCTGGGCGTGTTTTCGGTTCTGGTGGCGCTGCAAACATGGAAAGACGGCAAGCTGATGATCCTGTTCGGCGAGGCATCGCCGGAACTTGACCTGCCGATTGTGTGGTTCCGGGGAATCGTCGGGGTCGCCGCCGCGCTGACCGCGTTGATTTCGTTGGCCATGATGTTCAGCGCCCATCCGGCGCAAGATGCCCCTGAAAGCGTGGAGTGACGCGATGATCATTGTCGGAATTCTGGGCTTCGTTGCCATCCTTGTCCTGATCGTGCTGGGCGTGCCGATCGGCCTTAGCCTGGCTGTTATCGGTGTTGGGGGTCTTGCCATCGTCAGCAGCCTTACGGCGGCCATGGCGCAATCCACCATCATTCTGTCGGCGGAAGGGGCGAATTTTCTGCTGCTTTCCTTGCCGTTCTATATTCTGATGGGCAATCTGATTCATCATACTGGTATTGCCAGTAACCTGTATCGCAGTGCGTCCATGTGGCTTAGCTGGCTGCCGGGCGGGTTGGCGATTGCATCGGTTTTTGCCTGCGCCGGATTCGGCGCGGTCAGCGGCTCAAGCACGGCGACCGCCCGCACCATGGGTGCCATCGTCATCCCTGAAATGAAGCGGAACGGTTACGGAATGCGTCTGGCGACAGGGGTGATTTCGGCATCTGGAACTTTGGGCATTCTGATCCCACCCAGCATCATCCTGGTCTTCTACGGGCTGATGACTGAAACCTCGATCGGGTCGCTGTTCGTGGCGGGAATTATTCCAGGCCTTTGTATCGCGCTGATCTTTTCGGTGATCGTCTTTGGCATAGCGGTCCTGAACCCGTCCGAAGCTGGTGATCGCAAGATGTATCAGGCCCCCAGTTGGTCTGACCGCATTCGTGCGCTGGGGCACATCGTTCCGGTTCTGGCAATTTTTGGCGTCATTCTGGGCGGGCTGTATTTCGGCATTTTCACCCCGACCGAGGCGTCAGCCTTTGGCGTGGTGGCAGTGCTGATCTATGGCGCGCTTGCTCGCAAGCTTTCGCTCTCTGCGATCCGCGACGCGCTGGCCGACAGTGCAGTAACCACGGCGATGCTGTTCCTGATCATCGTCGGCGGGCATCTGTTCACGCGGTTTCTGGCGCAGACCGGGCTGATGGGTGCGATGCTGGATTATCTGGTGTCCCTTAACCTGGGCTATGCGGAGTTCATCATTGCCATCACCATCTTCTATCTGCTGTTGGGATGTGTGCTGGACCTGTTCGGGATGCTGATCCTGACGGTGCCGATCCTGTTTCCACTGGTCACGGCGCTGGGCATAGATCCGGTCTGGTTCGGGATCTATATCGTGGTGATCGCCGAGGTGGCGCTGGTGACACCGCCGATTGGTGTGAACGTCTATGTCATCCAGTCAGTGGCGCGCGATGTTCCGCTGGGCACCATCTTCCGTGGATGTATGCCATTTGTGGTGGGGATGCTGGCCTTTGTGGCATTGCTGGCGATCTATCCTGAAATCGCTCTGTATCTGGTCAAGGACAACTAGGATAAAGGGCGGGGCGCAACTGCCCCGCCCGCCTGCATCACATCAGCCCTTGTTGCGCCAATCCCAGCGGGGCAGGCGTTTCTCATAAAAGCTGGCCATGCCTTCGGCGGCATCGGCGGAATCCCACATTTCGGCGACCCGTTCCACGGTATAGGTAAAGTTATCGTCGAATTCATGCTGATCGACATAAGAGATCAGGCGCTTGATGATGGCGACAGCGCCCGGCGCGCATCGCAGCGCCAGGTCGATTTCCTCTTCCACCGCCGCATCCAGTTGGTCTGCCGGAACTGCGCGGCTGAGCAGGCCATAGTTAACGGCCTCATCGCCTGAAAAGCCACGTGCATTCAGGAACAGACGGCGGGCATTCGCCTCGCCCATGCGTTTGACGACATAGGGCGCGATCATGCCGGGCACCATGCCGATGCGGGCCTCGGTAATGGCGAAATTGGCGTCGCTGATGCCGATGGCGATATCGCAGACCGATATCAGCCCGGTTCCGCCCGCATAGGCCGATCCGTTGATGCGGCCGATCAATGGCTTGGGAAGGGTATCAAGTTCGCGCAGCCAAAGCGCCAGTTTCTGGGCTTCGAATATTCTTTCGTCACGCGGCTTGCCGTTCTGGCTTTGCTGGTATTTGAAATCACCCCCGGCACAAAAGGCTTCGCCCTGACCGGAAAGGACGACAAGCCGCACGGCTGGGTCTGCAGCGAATTCGCGCAATACCTGGCGTGCTTCGTCATACATCTGGCCATTCATGGCATTGCGCACCTGTGGGCGGGCCAGTGTCAGATAGCCAACGCCGCGGGCGTCAATTTTTGCAGTAATCGCTTCATATTTCATTGAATGCTCCAAGGTGGTTGGCATAGTATTAATACGAACGTTTGTTCTTATCAAGAATGCCGGCACCCGCCGGGATAGACTTGGTCAAGTATCGCGTGCCCGTAAGGCCATCCATGGCCAACGGTCGCCGGCCGGATTGGCAAATGAAGAGGAATGACCGCTGATGGTGGATCGCAGCAAGACGGACGAATTGAAAGAACGTCGTGAAACCGCGCTGGCCGGGGGCCAAGGCAAGGTGCGGGAAAAATATATCGCACAGGGCAAAATGCTGGTCCGCGACCGGTTGGCAATGTTTTTCGATGACGGCTTTGAATTCGAAGACGGGCTTCTGGCCGGATCCGAACGCGGGCTGCCTGCGGATGGCATCGTCACCTGCATTGGCAAGGTCGAAGGGCGCGATGTGGCGGTGATCGCCAATGACATGACGGTCAAGGCCGGCACATGGGGCAAACAGGCGCTGATGAAGTTGAACCGGATGCAGGATCTGGCCTGCGAGGCGAAGATGCCGCTGGTTTATCTGGTCGACTCTGCCGGTGCCCGGATTGACGAACAAAAGGAACTGTTCCTGGGCCGCAATGGCTGGGGCAATATCTTTTACAATCAGGTCAGAATCTCGGGCGTCATTCCGCAGATCTGTGTGCTGTTTGGTCCGTCGCCCGCCGGCGCGGCCTATGTTCCGGCGCTGTGTGATCTGACGATCATGGTCGACAAGCAGGCCACGGCCTATCTGGGGTCGCCCCGCATGGCCAAGATGACCATTTTTGAAGACGTCAGCGAAGAGCAGATGGGCGGCGCGCGGCTGCATTGTGCTGTCAGTGGCGTTGGCGATGTGCTGGTGAAAAGCGACGCGGAAGGCCTGCAAAGCGTCAAGGACTATCTGCGCTTCCTGCCCGATAACTGGATGGAGCGCCCCCAGGTCATCGCGGCCAGGCCGCCCGCGGCATCCCGGTCGATCGCAGATATCGTTCCGGTGCATCAGAACGTCGCCTATGACGTGCACGAGTTGATCGAGGCCCTGGTGGATGGCGACAGTTTTTATGAGGTCAAGGCGAATTTCGCCAAGGAAATCACCATCGGGCTGGCGCGGTTGGGCGGCATGTCGGTCGGGATCGTTGCCAATAATTCCAAGCACAAGGGCGGGGTGCTGTTCAATGACACCTCGGACAAGGCGGCGCGGTTCATCTGGATGTGCAACGCCTTCAATGTGCCCTTGCTGTTTCTGCAGGATATCAGCGGCTATATGATCGGCAGTTCGGTGGAAAAGGCGGGCATCATCCGCCATGGCGCCAAGCTGCTGTCTGCCGTTTGCGAGGCCACAGTGCCGCGCATTTCGGTGCTGGTGCGCAAGGCCTATGGCGGGGGCTATCTGGCGATGTCGGGTGCGCCCACCCATCCTGACGCGATGCTTGCCTTGCCGACCGCCATGCCGGCCCTTGTCGGCCCCGAGGCGGCGGTGAATGCGATCTATTTCAATCAGATCATGGAATTGCCCGAGGCCGAGCGCGCAAAGTTCGTTGCTGAAAAGCGTGATGAATATGCCAAGGATGTGGATGTCTATGCCGCCGCCGCCGACAGTTTCGCCGTTGAAGATGTTGTCGAGCCCGATAACCTGCGCGACGACCTGATCCGGCGCTTCAGAATTTACAGCCGTCGCGACAGTGCCGTCATCCAGCGCCGTTCGGCGGTGCACCCCGTTTGATCAGAAAGGATCTGAACCATGTCCAGAAATATCCAGTCACCCATGGCCGGCACCATCTTCAAGATAGAGGTCGCCGAAGGTGACGAATTCGATTTCGGCGATGTTGTCGTCATTCTTGAATCGATGAAAATGGAAATCAACATCGAGGCAGACGATGCCGGAACGGTTGAAAAGATACTCGTGACCGAAGGTCAAAGCGTCGACGCCGGAACGCCGCTTTTCAGTTTCACCTGACACGCTTATCCGGGGAGGAGCCGCTATGATGAGTATGACGGTCGGGGCGCATATTGCGCATAATGCCGGCAGATTTCCTGACAAGACGGCGTTGATCCAGGATGCGCGCCGTTTGTCCTATCGCGGGCTTGATGAGGCCAGCAACAGGCTGGCCAATACGCTGATCGCGCGCGGGCTGGATGTGCAGGATCGCGTGGTCATTCTGGCGGAATCGAGCATCGACTGGGTTATCCTCTATGCGGGTATTACCAAGGCCGGTGCGATCGCCGTGCCTGTCAATTATCGTCTGACCGCGCCCGAAATCGCGACAACCGTCAGCGACTGTCAGGCGCGGATGATGTTCGTGACCGAAGATTTGCGCGCGCTTGCCCCGCCTGCCGACAGCGTGGAAACGATTATTGACCTTGGGCAGGGCGGGCTGGAGGCCTTCATCAAGGATGCCGTCGCCACGCCGCCCGCTGTCGAGGTTTCCCCGTCCTATGTGCAGGCGATCCTGTATACGGGGGGCACCACGGGCAAATCCAAGGGTGCGATGCTGACGCATGAAAACATTTTCTGGAATACGCTGAACGAAGTCGTCGATACCGATATGCATGAAGACGACAACACCTTGCTGGCCACGCCTTTGCACCATGCCGCTGCGCTGAACTGCTGGCTGCTGCCGCATCTTTACCTTGGGGCCACGGCAACGATCCTGCCCAAATTCTCGCCCGAAGGGATGATAGACGCGATTGAACGTTATCGGGCCACGAATGCCTTCATGCCGCCGTCAATGGCGCGCGACATCTTTGGGCATCCAAAGGCGCAGACAGCGGATCTGTCGTCATTCGAACGCTGGTATGTGGGCGGGGCCAACCTGTCGCGCAAGGATCGCGCGGCAATTCATGACCTGATCCAGGGCGTGCAGATCTATTTTCAATACGGTCTGACCGAAGCTGGGGTCATCGTCACCGTCCTGAAGGAAAAGGATTATGAAAAAGCCCCGGAATCAATCGGGCGTGCCTTCCTGAACAGCGAAGTGAAAATTCTGACTGAAACGCTGGAGGACGCCAAGACGGGCGAGGTCGGCGAGATTGCAGTGCGCGGGCCGACCGTCATGAAAGGATATTACAACAATCCCGAGGCCACCCGCGCAACCTTTCATGATGGCTGGCTGCGCACTGGTGACATGGGTGCGATGGATGAAAACGGTTTTGTACGCTTTCATGATCGGCTCAAGGATATGGTGAAAACGGGTGGGCTGAACGTTTATTCGCAAGAGGTCGAGCAGGTATTGCTGCGCCACCCGTCGGTGCGCGAGGCCGCAATTCTGGGGTTGCCCAGCGACGAATGGGGTGAAGAGGTTACAGCCGTGATCGTTGTGCATGACGGGCATGCCGAGGATCCGGCCGCGATAGTCGCCTTCGCCAGGACCGAGCTGGCAGGCTACAAGGTGCCCAAGAGGATCATTTTCTTGCCCTATGACGAGTTGCCGATCAATTACAGTGGCAAGACAATGAAGCGCGAATTGCGCGACCGGTTTCTGAAGCAAAGTGTCTAAGCGCGAAAAAGGGTCTCACATGTCCTATGGGGAAATACTGGCCGGCAAGCGGGTGCTTGTAACAGGCGCGGGTCAGGGCAACGGGCGCGCGATCGCCATTGGCATGGCTGCGGCCGGGGCGCATGTGCTGGTGGCGGATATCAACCTTGAAACCGCCCGCGATACCGTCGCCGCGCTTGGCGGAACACCATCGGATGCCTGTGCGATTGACATATCCGACCGCGGCGGATGCCGGGCGGTGGCACAGCAGATCGCGCAGGGCGGCCCGATAGATGTTCTGGTGAACAATGCCGGCATTCTGTTGCGCGGCCCGATGGATCAGCCTGATGCAGATGCCTTCTGGGACAAGACTTTGGCCGTGAATGTGACGGGCACCTATAACATGGTGCAGGCCTTTCTGCAGCAGCTTCGTCAGACGCGTGGCACGATCATCAATGTGGGCTCTATCCAGTCGTTTCTGGCGACGCCCAATTCCGCCGCCTATACAGCTTCGAAAGGGGCGGTGTTGCAATTCACGCGGGCGCTGGCGGCCGAACTGGCCCCGGATGGTATTCGCGTGAATGGACTCGCGCCGGGCGTCATGCGCACACCCATGACGATCGAGACGCTGGCGGACGATCGCAAGCGCACAGGATTGCTGAAGCATGTGCCGATGAACCGGGTGGGCGAACCGGAAGAACTGGTGGGGCCGGCTGTCTTTCTGGCCAGCGATATGTCCAGCTATGTCACGGGCGTGATGTTGCCTGTGGATGGGGGATATCTTAGCGTCTGACGGACTTTGCATTCGGGGGTTATCATGCGGACAGTTGGATCGAACGGCGAAGCCACGGAAAAGATGTTGCGCGTGGTTGGGGTCCGGCTGATTGCGAAATATGGATATGAGGCCGTCAGCCTGCGGATGCTGGCGAAAGAAGTCGGGATTCAGGCCGGATCTCTGTATAATTATATCAATAACAAGCAGGAATTCCTGTTCGACCTGTTGCAGTCGATCATCACGGATCTGTTCGATGACATGGATGCCCGGATGTCGGGGGTCGAAGACCCGTTGGAGCGGCTGAAGGTGTTTGTCGCCGTTCACATCGAATTTCACACCCGGCGCAAGGATGAAGTGTTCATCGGCAACATGGAACTGCGCAGCCTGTCCGACGAGCACCGGAAAATCATTGTCGGCATGCGCAACAGGTATGAACAGCTTTTGGGCGATATCATTCAGGCCGGGCTGGACACCGGCCAGTTCCACGTGCGGGATGGGCATGTTGCAAAATTGGCCATACTGGCGATGCTGACAGGTGTCAGCCACTGGTACAAACCATCGGGGCGGCTGCGGATCGGGGCCTTGATCGACGAGTATACCGAATTTGCAATGGCGATCCTGCAGGCCGACACACCATCATGAGTGGTGGAACAAAGCCGTCGGATGACTGGATTTCGCCCTGGCGCCCTATGATTGCGGCCATCGGGCAGGATCTGGCGCTGCGCCCTGACAGCCCCGCGCCTGACGCAATCGACGCCTCATCGCTGCGCCGCTTTCTGGAGCCGCTGGAGTTCACCTGCGGGCTGCACAGCGTTGCCGTGCAGGCGCGGAATGCGGGCTATCGCGACATGATCGCGCCGGTCAGCAGCCTGATGGCTTTCGTCCAGCCCCCGGTCTGGGATGGTGGCAGTAGTGCCTGGGCCGATGCCGCCAAAGATGCCTTGCCTGGATTTGCCGGGCAGGCAACGGGGTTTGCCCTGGTTCCGCCCGGCGCGCAGTTCTTTGCGACAGCTTTCGATGCCGATTATCTGGCACCGGCCTATCTGGGGGACAGGCTGCGCCGGGTGGGGCGCGTGTTGATTTCATGTGTGCCCAAACAGACCAGCGTCGGCCGCGGCGTCTTTGCTGTGCTGGAATCGCGGATCGTGGACCAGGCACAGCAGCATATTGCGACTGTTCGCGTGACGATGTTTGTCTTTCATCCGTATCAGTCTAAAGCGGGGGCAGCATGAACCCGGCCGATCGCAGGCACTATTGGCAAGATTTCGCTGTTGGCGACGTTGTGCCAGCCGTGGAATTTCCGTTGCCCGTGCATCGGCTTATCGTGGCGGCAGGCGGCAATCGTGATTTCAACGCGATCCATCATAACAGCCGCGCCGCCCAGGCTTCGGGTGCGCCTGATATCTATGCCAACAATATTTTCCTGATGGGGATGTGGGAACGTACGATCCGCGAATTTGTGGGGTGCCTTGGGCAGATCACGGCGGTGCGCAATATGACGATGCGGCGGTTCAATGTCGCGGGCGAGACCGTTGTCACGCGGGGGCGGGTTGAAAGGGTCTGGTCGGAAAATGATGCAGGGCTGGTGGAAATCAGTATCGAGAGCGTGAACAATGGCGTCTTGACGGTGGGCCCGGGCAGCGTAATGGTGCGCCTTCCCTTCAGGCGCGATTGAAAGTTCTGCCCATGCTGCGATACGTTTTCATGCTGACAATTGCCTTGTCGGCTTGGGCCGGGGCTGCAGCGGCCGAACCGCAAAAGCTGTTGGTGGCAGTCGCGTCAAACTTTCTGGACACCGCGCAAGAGCTGATGCCGCTTTTCGCAGCGGAATATCCTTATCAGATTGAATTCACCTCTGGCTCTACCGGAAAACTTTATGCGCAGATCGCGGCGGGTGCACCTTTTGCTGTGCTGCTGGCCGCCGATCAGGCGACGCCGGCGCGCCTGGTCGATCAGGGGTTGGCGGAGGGGGCGACACAGTTCACCTATGCCTATGGCCGCCTGACATTATGGTCGCCAGATCCGCATGGTATCGCGCCAGACGGCGCGATCTGGCTGTCGCGGGGGGCGTTCGATCATCTGGCCATCGCAAATCCTGATCTGGCACCCTATGGCGTGGCGGCCATGCAGACCCTGCGCGCGCTGGGCCTGGCGGATACGCTGAAAGGGAAGATCGTGACCGGCGAAAATATTGCGCAAGCCTTTGCCCTGACCGCCACAGGCAATGCTCAGGCCGGGCTGGTGGCCTTGTCTTTGGTGCAAAGCGCGCGAAACGCCCATCCCGGCAGTCGCTGGGACGTGCCCGAAACACTGTATGACCCGATCCGCCAGGATGCAGTCTTGCTGAAAGCGGGGGCCGATGATCCGGTGGCAAAGGAATTTCTGGTATTTTTACAAAGCCCTGCCGCACAGGCGCTTATTGCCGGGGCGGGTTATGGCATAGATAGTCCCACAGATTGACAAACCGGAAGCGATGGTCGACTCCGTCAGGGGGACCAACGGACGGGGCCTATGACGGATCAATGGGAATTCTGGATCGACCGGGGCGGCACCTTTACCGATATTGTTGCCCGTCATCCCGATGGGGCGCTTTCGACCGCCAAGTATCTTTCTGAAAATCCAGAGCTGTATGCAGATGCCGCGATCCATGGCATTCGGCTTGCGATGGGGCTGACCCCGGATCAGCCAATAGAACCCCATGCCATACGTGCCATCAAGATGGGAACAACCGTCGCGACGAACGCCCTGCTGGAACGCAAGGGCGCGCCGGTTCTTCTGATGATAACGCAGGGTTTCGGCGATCTGCTGCGCATCGGGTATCAGACCCGTCCGCGCCTGTTCGATCTGCATATCCGCCGCCCTGACCTGCTGTATGAACACATGGTCGAGGTGAACGAACGTCTGTCGGCGGATGGAACAGTGCTGCGCGATCTGGAGCCAACTCTTTCCCGTGCCGCGCTGCAGTCGGCGTTTGATGCGGGTTTTCGTGGTGTGGCGATCGCATTGATGCATTCTTATTTAAACCCCGTTCACGAACTGGCGCTTGGAGAGATGGCGCGCCAGATCGGGTTTGCGCAGATATCGCTCAGCCATCAGGTTTCCCCACTGATCAAGCTGGTAGGGCGGGGCGATACAGCTGTGGTGGATGCCTATCTGTCGCCGATATTGCGCCGTTATGTCGCGCAGGTGACAGGCGCGCTGGACAGCGGCTGCGATCGGCTGCTGTTCATGCAATCCAATGGGGGGCTGACGGATGCCAGCCTGTTTCAGGGCAAGGATGCCATCCTTTCAGGTCCGGCGGGCGGGATCGTTGGCATGGTGCGCACCGCAATTCAGGCCGGATTCGACAGGCTTATCGGGTTCGACATGGGGGGCACCTCGACCGATGTCAGCCATTTCGCAGGCAATTATGAACGTAGTTTCGAAACCGAGGTTGCCGGGGTGCGAATGCGCGCGCCCATGATGGATATCCACACGGTTGCCGCTGGTGGCGGGTCCATCTGCACCTTTCGCGACGGGCGTTTCCAGGTTGGCCCCGAAAGCGCGGGCGCAGATCCAGGGCCGGCGTGCTATCGTCGCGATGGGCCGCTGACGGTGACAGATTGCAACGTCATGCTTGGCAAGCTGAATCCCGATCATTTCCCGCATGTATTCGGGCCGAATGGCAACGAACCGTTGGATGTCGCCGTGGTCCGCCGCAAGTTCGGCATCCTGGCGCGGCAGATTGCCGATGAAACGGGCCAACCCGTGCAGCCCGCTGTCGCGATTGCCCAAGGGTTTTTGCGGATCGCGGTCGATAACATGGCCAATGCCATCAAGAAGATCAGCGTTCAGCGTGGCCACGATGTGACGCAGTATACGTTGCAGTGTTTTGGTGGCGCGGGTGGGCAGCATGCGTGTCTTGTCGCCGATGCGCTGGGCATGACGCGCGTCTTCGTGCATCCGTTCGCGGGGGTGTTGTCGGCCTATGGGATGGGGTTGGCTGATATCCGCGCGCTGCGCGAGGGGCAGCTGGACCTGCCGCTTGAACAGATCGGCGCGGCAAACGATCTGCTTGACCGTCTTACAGCCGATGCCAAGGCCGAGGTGGTGGCGCAGAATGTGCCGGTGTCTGCGATTCAAACCCTGGTCCGGGCACATCTGCGCTATGTCGGGTCGCATCAGACCCTGGAGGTTTCGCTTGGCCCGGCATCCCTGATGCGTTCGGAATTTGAAAAGGCACATCAGGCGCGTTTCGGCTTTGCATCGCGCGATCATGACATCGTGATAGACATGCTGACGGTCGAGGCGATCGGGCGGGCCGGGGAAACTGTATCACTGAACCCACCGATGACAGAGGTCACGGAAAAGAACATCGTTCATATAACTTTTGCGAATGAACCGGTCGAGGTGCCCATATATACACGCAGCACATTGCGTGCCGGGACTGCAATACAAGGCCCCGCCATCATCGCAGAGCCGACCGGCACCACGATCGTTGAGCCCGGATGGGCCGCGCGGGTCGATGCAACGGCGAATCTGGTACTTGAACGCATGGCCGCGATCGAACGCTTGCCCGCGCAAGGCACGCAAGTGGATCCGGTTTTGCTAGAGGTGTTCAACAATCTGTTCATGTCGGTTGCCGACCAGATGGGGGCCACGCTTGCCAATACCGCCTGGTCGGTGAACATCAAGGAACGGCTTGATTTTTCCTGCGCGATCTTTGATGCGCAAGGCGATCTTGTCGCCAATGCCCCGCATGTGCCTGTGCATCTTGGGTCGATGTCCGACAGTATCCGGACGGTGATGCGCCGCAATGCCGGCCGGGTCAAGCCGGGGGATGCTTTCATGCTGAACGCCCCCTATGACGGCGGCACGCATTTGCCTGATGTCACGGTGGTCACGCCGGTTTTCGTGGGCGATGACATCGGCTTTTGGTTGGGATCGCGGGGCCACCATGCTGATATCGGTGGGCGCACGCCCGGCTCGTCGCCCCCCGACAGCAGCCATATTGATGATGAGGGCGTTCTCATCGACAATATCCGCCTTGTTTCGGGCGGGCAGTTTCAGGACCATCTTGTGCGGCAGGTTCTGTCGTCGGGCCGCTATCCTTGCAGGAACGTCCTGCAGAATGTCGCTGACCTGAAGGCCCAGATCGCGGCGAATGAAACCGGTCGGCTGGCCCTCCTTGATGTGATCGCGACCTATGGCGCGGATGTCGTTGCCGCATATATGAAATATGTTCAGGATAATGCTGCGGAAGCTGTGCGTGGGGTCATTGACCGCCTGGGCAATGGGAAATGCACCTATCCCATGGATAACGGCGCGGTGATCCGTGTCGCGGTGCGGGTCAACCGGGACACCCGTCAGGCGGTGGTCGATTTCACAGGGACCAGCGGCCAGCAGGCCGGTAACTACAATGCGCCGCTTTCGATTTGTCGGGCCGTCGTTCTATATGTTTTCCGCTGCCTTGTCGGGGCCGATATCCCGCTGAATGAAGGTTGCCTTGCGCCCCTGACGATCATCGCACCCGAAGGAAGCATGCTGAATCCGCGCTATCCCGCCGCAGTGATCGCCGGCAATACCGAGGTCAGCCAGGCCGCCTGCAATGCCCTTTTCGGGGCCTTGGGCGCTATGGCCGCGTCACAGGGAACGATGAACAATTTCATCTGGGGAAATCAGGCCTTTCAGAACTATGAAACCATCGCAGGGGGCACGGGGGCGGGCCCCGGTTTTGACGGTTGTGATGCTGTGCAAAGCCATATGACCAATACCCGCATGACCGACCCGGAAGTTCTGGAAAAGCGGTTTCCGGTCCGACTGGAACGGTTCGCCATTCGTAAAGGATCCGGCGGGGCTGGGCGCTGGTCGGGCGGCAATGGAGTGCGGCGCGAGGTGCGGTTTCTTGAGCCTGTTACTGTGACCACGCTGTGTTCACATCGAACGGTAAAACCCTTTGGCGTGAAGGGGGGTGAACCTGGTTCACCGGGGAGTAATTCTGCGATTCTGCCCGATGGCACGCAGGTCGATTTACGTGGGAATGATCAGATCGACCTGCCGGCTGGTGGTCTGTTTGTGATGGAAACGCCGGGCGGTGGCGGCTGGGGCGAACCCTAGATCGGGCCGGTGATCATCCAGGGCGTTTCAAACCGGTATTCTTGCAGATTTCTGGTATCACCGATCCTGTCCACCACAGCGAACAGGCCAGGGGCAAAAAGGGGGGTCAGCACGCCATGCCATGTGCCACGATGAAAGTTTATTGCCTGTCCGGGGGCGGTGACAAAGGCAAGCGGTGATCCGGGAACGCCGTTCATATCTAGCGTCACGATCACCAGAAACGGGTGCTGCGTCATCGGGATGAAGGTCTGGCTGCCGTCGGGGTGGCGTTCGACCATGTCCAGAACCAGCGGCAATTTGCGGGGCTGCGCATCGAACAGGCTGACGCCGGCGCGCCCGTCGGGGCCGAATTCCAGCCGCGCGCGGTCGTGATACCGCCCGCACAGGCCCTGATTGATGATCCTGTCCGGCTGACCGGATGTATCAAGCACATCGCCAAACGGCGCAAAGGCCGCCACCGTCAGTGGGCGGGTGTGAACCACGTGCCCCGTCACGGCAGTTGTAATTTCGGATGCCGGTTCACATCCTTATACAGCAAATACCGGAACGGCCGCCGCCCCGCCGCATAACAGGCCTGTGGGCAGAAGGCGCGCAGCCACAGGAAATCGCCCTCGGCCACTTCGACCCAATCCTGGTTCAGCAGGTAAACACCGCGGCCCTGCAGCACATACAGCCCATGTTCCATCACATGGGTTTCGGCAAAGGGGATCGTGCCGCCGGGCAAAAATGTAACGATGTTCACATGCATGTCGTGGCGCAGATCGGCGGGATCGGCAAAGCGGGTGGTCAGCCAGTATCCTTGGGTATCGGGCATGCCTTGCGGCCTCACCGCCTGATCTGATGTGACAAAAGATGCAGGTGCGTCCAGCCCCGGGGCGGGTTCATATTTCTTGCGGATCCACACAAAGGTTGCAGGCGTGTCGGCGGTGTTGGCGATGGTCCAGGCGCTGTCAGGCCCGATAAAGGCATAGCCGCCGGGGGCCATTTCATGCGTTACCTCGTCAATCACCAGCCGCAACTGTCCCGCCAGAACGAAGATCACAGCCTCGGCCCCCGCTTCGGGTTCGGGGTGGTCAGAGCCCCCGCCGGGTGAAACTTCGACAATATATTGCGCGAATGTCTCGGCAAAACCGCTGAGCGGGCGCGCCAGTATCCAGGCGCGGCTGGCGGTCCATCCAGGCAGAAAGCTGGTAACGATATCCGACATCACGCCGCGCGGGATCACGGCATAGGATGTGGTGAACACCGCGCGTTCGCGCGCCCGCTGGTTCTGATCGGGCAGCCCGCCGGCGGGCGCGTAATAGGTGTGCGGCAGTTGGTCCGGGCTGTTCATTTCAGTTTGTCTTTCAGGCGGTGCAGGGCGATGCGTTCGACCTGTGTGCAGGCGGTGTCGAATTCAGTCTCGGCGGTTCGGTCAATCCGGTCCTGAAAGGCCGCCATGATCGTTGCCTTGGTATTCTCTTTCACCGCGATGATGAAGGGGAAGCCGAATTTTTGCTGATAGGCCGCGTTCAGGCGCAGGAACTCGGCACGCTCGTCATCATGCAGTGCGTCCAGCCCGGCGCTGGCCTGTTCGGCGGTGCTGTCGGGGGTCAGCCGTTTGGCAGCGGCCAGTTTTCCGGCCAGATCGGGATGGGCACGCAAGACCGACAGTTTCGCATCATGCCCTGCCGCGCGAAATGCCCGGCACAGTACCGAATGCACCCCGATGGCGGTATCATGCGCGGGGCCCAGTTCCAGATCATAGGCGCGTTCGGCCACCCAGGGCGAATGTTCGAACACGCCGCCAAAGGCCGCGACGAAATCGTCGCGCGACATTTCCGACGGGCGTTCAAATTCTGCGGGAGGGTGGTGTGCCGTCCAGTGATGCGCGATGTCGATGCGCCGGGCAAACCAGACATCGGCATGGTCTTGGGCATATTCGATGAACCGGCGCAGCGCCTGCACCCGGCCTGGCCGCCCGATCAGACGGCAATGCAGCCCCACCGACAGCATCCTGGCCTGCCCAGCCACACCTTCGGCATAGAGCGCGTCAAAACTGTCTTTGAGATAGGTAAAAAACTGATCGCCCGCGTTGAACCCCTGCGGCGTGGCAAAGCGCATGTCATTGGCATCCAGCGTATAGGGGATCAGCAACTGGTCGCGGCCCGCGTGTCGGCGCCAATAGGGCAGATCGTCGGAATAGATATCGGCGATATAGTCGAACCCGCCCTCGGCGGTGGCCAGATCGACGGTATTGACCGAACAGCGCCCGGTATACCAGCCGCGCGGGCGTTCGCCTGTCACTTCGGTATGCAGCTTGATCGCGGCCAGCATGTCTGCGCGTTCGGCTTGCGGATCGCTATCCTTGTATTCGATCCATTTCAGCCCGTGGCTGGCGATTTCCCAATTCGCATCCTGCATCGCCGCCACCTGTTCGGGCGAGCGCGCAAGTGCGGTGGCCACACCGTAAACCGTGACCGGCACCCCCATTTCGGTGAGCAGCCGGTGCAACCGCCAGAACCCGGCGCGGCTGCCGTATTCATAAATCGATTCCATGTTCCAATGCCGCTGGCCGGGCCATGGGGCGGCCCCGACGATTTCCGACAGAAACGCCTCGGATGCGGTATCGCCGTGCAGGATGTTGTTCTCGCCGCCCTCCTCATAGTTGACGACAAACTGCAGCGCGATCTTCGCGCCATTCGGCCAGCGCGGATCTGGCGGGGTGGCGCCATAGCCAAGCATATCGCGGATATATCTGGGCGGTGTTTCCGGCATTGAGTATTTTCCTGAACCTGCAGGGCGAATCTGGCCCGACTGGCGCGCCAAAGCAAGCCATGGCGTGCACGGCCAAGGTTCGGGATTGCCAGATGCTGTCATTTCGATCAGCTTGTGATGGCCAGCCGCAAAGGGATCGTATTGATGAGCAATGGCTTTCTGACCACCCATGTTCTGGACACCGCCCG
The DNA here is from genome assembly GCF_055134745.1 of Actibacterium sp. NCBI lineage: Bacteria > Pseudomonadati > Pseudomonadota > Alphaproteobacteria > Rhodobacterales > Roseobacteraceae > Actibacterium > Actibacterium sp. The sequence goes on along the minus strand of NZ_JBSRVX010000010.1, from coordinate 56,382 downwards.
TGGGGTTCCGGCGCAGGGAGTTGAAATTACCCTGTATCGGGTGTCGGGCGATACTTTGCGCCAGCTTGCCAAGGGTATCACCAATGCCGATGGGCGCACCGATGATCCGATCCTGCCCGCCGGGCGGTTCGAGGCCGGAACATATGAATTGATCTTTGCCGCCGGCGATTATCTGCGTGCCAGCGGCCAGGCGGGGGCCGATCCGCTGTTCCTGGACCAGGTGCCGATCAGGTTCGGGGTCAGCAACCCAGATGCGCATTATCATGTGCCCTTGTTGCTGTCGCCCTATGGGTATTCCACCTATCGGGGCAGTTGACCGTCTGGCCGCATGGTCAAATTCGCCCGCAAATTGTTCATTCCGCGGCAAAAGCCGTGCCATGCCCACCTGACGGAAAGACATGTCTTTCCCGGTGAAACCGCCCGGTATAGCCTTTGGTATAACGGACAAGGGGCAAGCCAATGCTGGAACTGGTGCTGATCGAAGAATGGGCGCAATTCGCGGTGCGTTGGCTGCATGTCATCACCGCGATCGCCTGGATCGGATCATCCTTCTATTTCATCGCGCTGGATCTGGGCCTGCACCGCGATCGCCAACTGGCCAGCGGGGCCGATGGCGAAGAATGGCAGGTGCATGGCGGCGGCTTCTATCACATCCAGAAATACCTGATCGCGCCCGCGCATCTGCCGGATCATCTGGTCTGGTTCAAATGGGAAAGCTATGCCACCTGGTTGTCGGGTTTTGCGATGCTGGTGCTGGTCTATTATCTGGGCGCGGATCTGTATCTGGTTGACCCTGCCGTTCTGGACCTGCCGATCTGGGGTGCGATCCTGATCTCGCTGGGCTCATTGGCCTTTGGATGGCTTGCCTATGATTTCATCTGCAAATCCCGGTTTGGCGACGACAACACACGGCTGATGGTATTTCTTTTCGTGGTGCTGGTGGCGATGGCGTGGGGCTATACGCAGGTGTTCAGCGGGCGCGCGGCGCTGCTGCATCTGGGGGCATTCACCGCCACGATCATGTCGGCCAATGTATTCATGGTGATCATTCCCAACCAGAAAATCGTTGTGGCCGATCTGAAGGCGGGCCGCACGCCCGATCCCAAATACGGCAAGATCGCCAAACAAAGATCGACGCATAATAATTATCTGACGCTGCCTGTGGTCTTCCTGATGCTGTCAAACCACTATCCGCTGGCCTTTGCATCGCAATACAACTGGATCATCGCCAGCCTTGTCTTTCTGATGGGTGTCACGATCCGGCATTATTTCAACACGATCCATGCGCGCAAGGGCAATCCACGCTGGACATGGGCCGCGACGCTGGCGCTTTTCGTGGCGATCATGGGGCTGTCTCTGGCGCCACTTTATGCTGAGCCAGAGCCGGACGAGGATGCAGCTTTGACCGGCCCTGCATTGAAATTCGCCAGTGTCGAAGGGTTCGAGGACGTATATTCCACGGTTCTGGGTCGTTGTTCGATGTGTCATTCATCGCAACCCGGTTACGGCCGTATCCTTTGGGCCCCCAAGGGCGTGCGGCTGGAAACCGAGGCCGATGTCGCCCGCCATGCACGCCAGATTTTCATGCAGGCGGGCATCACCCATGCCATGCCCCCCGCCAATATATCCTATATGGAACCGCAAGAGCGACAGATGATCGTTGACTGGTATCTGGCTGGCGTAAAGGGCTGACTATTCGGCCGCCGTCACGCAATCTGCGATGGTCCGGGCCAGGCCTGTCAGAAGGGCGTCGTAGAGATCCGTGCCGGGCCGCAGGGCGGTGCCTTCGGGATCCAGCGGCTGTCCAAGCCGAACCGGTGTGTTTTCGATCACCACCCGAAGATAGGCCGGATCGTGCTGTGCTTCGGGAAAGGCGCAGACGGCACCTTGATCGGCCATCTGGGCGCGAAGATCAGTCAGACGTTGCGCGCCAGGGGCCGCTGCATCGCCCCCACTGATATGTCCAATGATGTTCAGGCCGAACGCCCGTTCAAAATAGCCATAGGCATCATGGAACACCAGAATGGGCGTATCGCCGACAGGGGCCAGGATCGCGGCAGTTCTGCTGCGGGTCTGTTCAATGTGTTTAAGGGCCGCGATCGCGTTGCGGGTATATGTGTCGGCATTGTCGGGATCTGCGGCCGCAAGTGCCTGCTGCATCGCGATGATCCAGGCGCTGGCGCTGGCGGGATCAAGCCAGGCATGGGGGTCGCCGCCTTCGTGGTCATGGTCGGTCTCCTTGCCATGATCTGCGCTATTTTCGGCCGTTTCCAGGGGCAGGGTTCCCGCTGCTTGCAGCAGTGGCACGATCTGTCTTTTGGCTTTGCCGCCTTCCAGCGCGTGGTCAAGCCATGGTGTCATCTGGGGGCCGATCCAGAACACCACATCGGCCTGCTCCAGTGCCGCGGCCTGCGATGGGCGCATCTGAAAGTGATGCGGATCGGCACCCTGATCCATCAGAACGGCAGGCTGGCCGAGATCGCCCATCACCATCGCCGCAAGGGATTGCACAACTGCAAAATCTGTAATCACGCGCGGGGCATCGGCCCGTGCAGGGGCCGCAAGGATTGTCAGGCAAAGGGCAAGAAACAGTCGCATTCAGTTCATCCTTGTCTTGATCATCGGGCCATGATTAACGTTATACTATATCATACTTTGCCATTGGAAAAGAGTATTGTTATAATATATCATGGATTGATGGAAGGACGCCATGGTCTCAAGCGCACAAAAGGCATTCTTGAAGCATGATCATGCGGCTTGCGCAGATTCTGTGCTGGCGCAGGCTGACAGGGTGGCGCGTGCGTCTGGTCTGCGGCTGACGCCGGTGCGCCGGCGCACGCTGGAAATCCTGCTCGAGGCGCATCAGGCGATGGGGGCCTATGAGGTGCTTGAGCGGCTTTCGGATGATGGATTCGGCAAACAGCCACCTGTGGCCTATCGCGCGCTGGATTTCCTTGTGGAGCATGGGCTGGCCCATCGCATCCGCCGCCTGAATGCCTTTACCGCCTGCATGACCCCCGGTCAGCCGCATAACCCTGCGTTCTTCATCTGCACCGGTTGCAACCATGTGGCCGAGGCCCCCGGTGCCGATGTGGCGCGCGCGATGGGGCAGGCCGCCGAAACGGTCGGCTTCGATATTCAGCGCCTGAGTATCGAAGCCGCCGGTCTGTGCCCTGCTTGCCGGGCCGTATCATGAGCCTGATCGCCGCCAGCGCCGTCAGTATCCGCTATGGTGGGGCGGCCGTTTTGCATGATGTGGATTTTCACATCGAGCCGGACGAAATAGTGACCCTGGTCGGCCCCAATGGATCAGGTAAATCCACCCTTCTGCGCGCGCTGCTGGGCATCGTGCAGCCCTTTTCCGGCAGTGTCACCCGGCAAAAGGGGCTGGTGATCGGTTACATGCCACAGCGGTTGGCGATCGACGGGCGCATGCCGATGACGGTGCAGCGCTTCCTATCGCTGCCGCGCCGCCAGCATCGCGACGATATGGCAGCGATGCTGGCGCGGGTCGGGGTGCCCGACACTGCAGATCAACAGATGCAGACGCTGTCGGGCGGGCAATTCCAGCGGGTGCTGTTGGCGCGCGCCTTGCTGATGCAGCCGCAGATTCTGATCATGGATGAGCCGACCCAAGGCTTGGACCAGCCCGGAACGGCGGCCTTTTATCAACTGATCGAGGATGTCCGACGCGACACCGGGGCGGCCATTCTGATGGTCAGCCATGATCTGCATGTTGTGATGCGGGCCTCGGATCGGGTGATCTGTCTGAATGGCCATGTCTGTTGCGAAGGCACACCGACGGTGGTGTCTAATGCGCCGGAATATCGGGCACTGTTCGGGCTTGGCACCGGCGGGGCCTTTGCGCTGTATCAGCACGCGCATGACCACGACCACGATCATGACCACGCGGTGCCCCATGCCGGATGAGTTTCTGATCCGCGCGGCCCTTGCCGGCCTTGGCGTGGCACTGGCTGCCGGGCCGCTGGGCTGTTTCGTGGTCTGGCGCCGCATGGCCTATTTCGGCGAGGCGACCAGCCATGCCGCCATTCTGGGCGTCGCGCTGGCGCTGGCGCTGTCGGTCAATATCTTTGCGGGCACACTGGCCGTTGCGCTTGTCATGGCTTTGTCTGTCAGTGCGCTGACCGGGCGGGGTATGGCGATGGATACCACGCTGGGTGTGCTGGCCCATGCCGCGCTGGCCTTTGGTCTGGTGGGGGTGTCGTTCCTGCACGGCGTGCGGGTCGATCTGTCAGCCTATCTTTTTGGCGATATCCTGGTGGTTGGCTGGTCTGATCTGGGGTTCATCTGGGCCGGGGTTCTGGCGGTGCTGGCGCTGCTGTTCTGGCGGTGGTCGGCATTGTTGACCGCGACCCTCAGTGAAGAGCTGGCGCAGGCCTCGGGCATTGATCCGGGCCGCGAACGGCTGGTGCTGACGCTGGCGATGGCGCTGGTCGTGGCGGTGGCGATCAAGGTGATCGGGGCGCTTTTGATCGTTGCCATGCTGATTATCCCGGCCGCAGCGGCCCGGCGCGCATCATGCAGCCCCGAAGGCATGGCGGCGCTGTCGGTCGGGCTGGGGGCGCTGGCCATACTGGGCGGGCTGTGGGCCGCGTTGCGACTGGATACGCCTGCCGGGCCCAGCATCGTGGCCACCGCCGCCCTGATCTTTGCGGCGATGCTGGTCTTGCCGCGCCGGGCGTGATCGTCTTTCGTTTGCGGGGCGCGGGCGTTAAGCTGCGGCGCAGAAAAAGGAGCCGACATGCCCCAAAACCCCGGCCCGGATCAACCCGCCGCCTTTTTGCACGCCCTGTTCGCGCGGGCCGTGGCGGCGGCCGATCCGATGCTTTGCGTCCCTGCGGCGCTGCCGCCCCGCCCCGGCGGGCGCGTTCTGGTGGTAGGGGCGGGCAAGGCATCGGCCCGGATGGCCGAGGCTGTCGAAACCGTCTGGGGGCCGGTGCCGGGGCTGGTGATTACCCGCTATGGCTATGCGCGGCCCACGCAGCAGATCGAGATCGTGCAGGCCGCCCATCCGGTGCCCGATGCCGCCGGTCAGGCTGCAACGGCCCGGATTTTGAATCTTTTGCGCGGCTTGGGGCCTGAAGATACGGTTCTGGCGCTGATATCGGGGGGCGGTTCGGCCCTGTTGGTGCAGCCTGCGGGCAACGTGACCCTGGCGCAAAAACAGCAAGTGAACGCCGCGCTTTTGGCCAGTGGCGCGCGGATATCGGAAATGAACACGGTTCGAAAACACCTGAGCCGCGTCAAGGGCGGGCAATTGGCAGCCGCGGCTTTTCCGGCGCAGATGCTAGCGCTGATGATTTCGGATGTGCCCGGCGATGATCCGGCTGTTATTGCTTCGGGGCCGACGGTGGGCGATGACAGCACGCCGGATCAGGCAGCGGCCATTCTGGCGCGCTATGATATCGCGGTGCCGCAATCTGTGGTTGATGTGTTGAACGGCCCTGCCGGTGTGATGCGCCCTGATGCCGCGCGGCTGGCGGCGGTGGAAAACCGGGTGATCTCCGCCCCGGCGCAATCGCTGGCCGCCGCCGCAGAAATGGCGCAGGCCGCCGGGTGCCGCATCGACATTCTGGGTGACGCGATCGAGGGCGAGGCCCGCGATACCGCCCGCACCCACGCGGCCCATGCGCTGCAAATCGCAGCGGCGATGGGGGCGGGCGATGCGCCGGTTCTTCTGCTATCGGGCGGCGAATGCACCGTCACCCGCCGGGGCGCCGGGCTGGGGGGGCCGAATGCCGAATATGTTCTGGCGCTGGCCATTGCCCTGAACGGTGCGCCTGGCATTTACGCGCTGGCCTGCGATACCGACGGCGTCGACGGCGCGGCCGAGGTCGCCGGCGCCATCGCCACCCCCACCACCCTGACCCGCGCCACTGTCCTTGGTGTGCGCGCGCAGGATGCGCTGGCCGATAATGACAGCCACGGCTTTTTCGCCGCCCTGGGCGATCAGGTCGTCACGGGGCCGACCCTGACAAATGTGAATGATTTTCGCGCCATTCTGATCCGGCCGGCACAGTGACATCTGCCCGCAATTTGGGCAGGCCTGATCAGCAAAGGCGTAAAATCAGGCCAAGCCCTTGTCATCATGCCGGTTTTTCGAGAGTCTGGCATAAAGCCGGGACCATTGCCACATGACCACCGCCACACCCACGCTGCGCCTCAAGCTGGCTGATCTCATCGCGCGCATTTACCCCCAAGAGGTAAGTTCGACCCTGACGGATGAGGTGATCGCGGCTTTCTGGCCCGACGGCACCAACCGGCGCAAGCGGGCGCGCATGCCGGGCAACAGGCTTTGGTCGTCGAATGACGCGATGGTTATCACTTATGGAAATTCGCTTGTGGATGGTGTTCACAAGCCATTGGATTTGCTTAACGATTTCTTGAAACGCTATCTGGCGGGCGCGGTCAATTCGGTACATATCCTGCCGTTTTTCCCGTTCACCTCGGATGACGGGTTTGCTGTTACCGATTACCGCGCCGTGAATGGGGCGCTGGGCGATTGGGCGGATATCACCCGCATCGCGGATGAATTCAAGCTGATGTCGGATCTGGTGCTGAACCATGTTTCCAGTCAGGGCACGTGGTTCAACGCCTATCGTCAGGGGCATGAACCCTATGACCGCTTCTTTTTCGAGGCCAGTCCAGATGACAATCTGTCGGCGGTGGTGCGTCCGCGGACAAGCCCGCTGTTGCGGCAGGTCGAAACGGCCAATGGCCCGCGCCACGTGTGGTGCACCTTCAGCCATGACCAGATCGATCTTGATTTTCGCAATCCGCAGGTTCTGCTGGAATTCATCCGCATCATGCGCCTGCATATCGACCATGGCGTACGGATCATCCGGCTGGATGCGGTGGCCTTTATCTGGAAGGAAATTGGCACATCCTGCATTCACATGCCGCAAACCCATGCCATCGTGCAACTGATGCGGGTCCTGTGCGATTTCGCGGTCGAGCCGCTGATCCTGCTGACCGAAACCAATGTGCCGAATGTGGAAAACCTGTCCTATTTCGGCAACCGGAACGAGGCCCATGCGGTTTACAATTTCTCACTGCCGCCGCTGTTGCTGCATGCGATGCTGTCGGGGTAGGCCGAGTATTTGCATCGCTGGCAGGTCGGTATGCCGCCCGCGCAACTGGGTTGTGCCTATCTGAACTTTGCCGCCAGTCATGACGGGATCGGGATGCGTGGCGGAGAGGGTATCTTGCCGACACAGGAGCGCGACCGGGTGATCGGTGCGGTGCGCGATTTCGGTGGGCTGGTGTCGATGCGCGCATTGCCCGGCGGGGGCGAGGCGCCGTATGAGCTGAACATAACCTTTTTCGATGCGATGAAGGGCACATTTGCCGGGCAAGACGATTGGCAAATCGACCGCTTCCTGTGCAGCCAGTCGATCGTGATGGCCCTGGAAGGTATTCCCGCCCTTTACATCCATTCGCTGCTGGCCACGCCCAATGATCTGGAGGGCGTCGCAAAAACCGGCATCAACCGGGCGATCAACCGTCATCGCTGGGATTATCCTGCGTTGCGCGCGCTGCTGGATGATCAGACCAGTGTTCATGCGAGGGTGCTGAACGGATTGAAAGAGCGGCTGGCCATCCGGCGCAGGCAGCCGGCCTTTCATCCAAATGCGACCCAGTTTACCTTGCATCTGGATCCGCGGCTGTTTGGCATCTGGCGGCAAAGTCTCGACCGGGATCAGTCGATATTTGCCCTGCATAATGTCAGCGCGCAGGTGGTTACGGTTTCGCCGCTGTCAATTAACTTGACCGGCGGTGAGGACTGGCTAGATCTTTTGTCGGGCGAGGCTATCACGCCCACTGGCGATGATATTGTCCTGCAACCCTATCAATGCCGTTGGATCAGCAACCGGGGATAGGGACGAAAGACCTGAGCCCGCGCAGATGAGAGTGAGCAGTAGCCATGACAACGCCCAAGAACATCGTTTGCCTTTGGTATGAAAAGGATGCCGAAGCGGCAGCGCGGTTTTACGCTGAAACTTTTCCGAACAGTTCTGTCGACGCTGTTCACAATGCGCCGGGCGACTATCCGTCGGGAAAGGCGGGGGGCGTTTTGACCGTCCAGTTCACGGTTCTTGGCATTCCCTGTCTGGGTCTGAATGGCGGCCCGGCGTTTCGCCAGACCGAAGCCTTTTCGTTTCAGATCGCGACTGACGATCAGCAGGAAACCGACCGTTACTGGAATGCCATCGTCAATAACGGGGGCCAGGAAAGCGCCTGCGGCTGGTGCAAGGACAAATGGGGTGTTTCGTGGCAGATCACCCCGCGTGTGCTGACCGAGGCATTGGCGCTTGGCGGTGAGGAAGCGAAACGCGCTTTTGCAGCGATGATGGACATGAAGAAAATCGATGTAGCCGCGATCGAGGCGGCCCGTCGCGGTTAACTGTTCCGTCCAATCCTGATCCGATGATGGCGGTTTGGGCTGGCAGCGCGATATCAGCCGCCCTCACCCGAATTCATCGTAATCATCCGCAACGGCGCGCAGCATATCCGTCATCACGGCAGGATCGGCCGCATTGACGCGGGACCAGGTGGGGATGAACGGGCTTTCGGACGGGTTGTCCAGAAACACCTGACCGGCTGTCATGATGTTCTGGGCGAACAGCTCGATCATCTTTTCTTCCTTGTGGCGGTCCAGATGCAGGCCATTGATCCGGGCGTCGGATTGATAGCTGTCCAGCAGGTCCAGCGCGATCCGGTAATAGGTGGCTTTCAGCGTGCGAAAGATTTCCTCGGAAAAGACGGTGCCGTCGGCGGCCAGCTTGCGAAAGATCGCCTTGCAGATATCGACGGACATGCGCGACAACCCGGTGCTGGCATCCTGTTCCGACACATCCTGATGTTTGTGGTCATAGGCATCTGATATCTCGACCTGACAAACCGAGGCAGGGGCCAGGTTGCGCCATGCCTCTGACAGCACGCCGATTTCCAGCCCCCAATCGGAGGGGATGCGCAAATCTGGCAGCGGGGCCACGCGCATGGCGAATTCGCCCGACAGCGGATAGCGGAAGCCGCGCAGAAAATCGAGATAATCACGATCCCCGATCACCTTTTTCAGCGCGATAAGGATCGGGCTGACCAACAGGCGGGTGACGCGGCCATTCAGCTTGCCCTGACCGATGCGGGGATAATACCCCTTGGCCAATTGATAGGGAAAGTTCGGATTGGCCAGCGGATAGACCAGCCGCGCCAGCATGTGCCGGTCATAGGTCACGATATCGCAATCATGCAGGGCAACCACGGCGCTGTCCTTGCAGGCCAGCGTATAGCCCAGGCAGAACCACACATTGCGCCCCTTACCCGGTTCGCCCAGTTCCAGACCTAGCCCGCTCAGCCGGTCGCGCATTGCCGTCATGCGCGGGCTGTCGTTCCAGATCACCACGTGATCCTGCGGCAGACGGCTGAAAAATGCGCGCGCGTGGCGGTATTGGGCGGCATCGGCGCGGTCCAGGCCGATCACGATGCGATGCAGGAATTTCACCTGCGCCAGTTCGTCCAGAATATGGGGCAGGGCATCGCCTTCCAGTTCGGAAAACAGCGATGGCAGGATCAGGCTGATCTTGCGGTTTTGGGCGAAATTGACCAGTTCCTGCGACAGTGCCTCGGGGGGTTGCGTGCGCAGGTTATGCAGGGTCGCCACATTCCCGTTTTGATGAAAATCAGACAAATCTGTGTCTCCTGCTTAAATTCCATGTTCGGCCAGTATAGGCAGCATCGCCGCATTCCAGCCAGCGGGGCCGGGTATTGACGTGCGCCGGATGCGCCCGGCGGTTTCATTCCGCAACCGGGGCAGGGGCGCGTGATGCGGGTTGGCCACCACGATGCCCAGATCGGCGCGTTCCAGCATCTCGACATCGTTGGGCGCATCGCCCAGCGCCACCGAAAATGGTGTGCCATATTTGCTGATGATCGCATCCATCCTCGCCGCCTTGGTGCCCCCGAATGACAGGGTCATGAACCGCCCGCCGTCGCGTGCCTTAATGCCCGCCCGCAACAGTTGTGCGACGAACGCCTGTTTTTGATCTTGTGTTCCGTGCCACAGGCCCGGTTCGGAAAACTGCCGCCGCGCGGCCAGGGCCGCATCTGCTGTGGATAGGCCCGTATGCCGTGCGATTCCTGCCACATCCCAATCGCCAAAGCCTTGGAAACCCTGGCGCAATTGTGCCGGCACTGCGTCCAGCGCGGCGCGCAGCCGGTCATATTCGGCGGTGTCATCACCTGCTGTCTGGCCGGGCGGCAGGATGCCGGCGCCGTTCTCGACGATCGCGGGCACATGGTCGAAACCAAGCCGCGCGCGGATCGGCGCGATTTCGGCCGCGGTCTTGGAACTGGCCAGCACCAGCGGAATTCCGGCTTTTCGAAGCCGTGCAACAGCTGGCTCGGCGGCGGCCCAACTGTAATTGGCATGGTCCAGCAATGTGCCGTCCAGATCGGAAAAAACGATCAGTCCCGGGGCAGCGCATGCCGGCGAATCTTGGATGTTTATCATTGATGCCAGCCTGCCATGGATGCGGGTGCGATGCACCAGCCTTTGGGCAGGGCATCTGGGCGCGCTTCGGAAAAACCTCGCACCTGCGGGCGGCTGCCGGTAAACCGGGCAGTGCAGGATCACCGCACAAGGGACGATCATGACCGCCGAACCTGACATATTCGACATTTTCATTATCGGTGGGGGCATCAATGGGGTGGGTATCGCGCGCGATGCCGCGGGGCGCGGGCTGTGCGTCGGGCTGGCCGAAATGGGCGATCTGGCCAGTGCCACATCTTCGGCCTCGACCAAGCTGTTTCATGGCGGGCTGCGCTATCTGGATTATTTCGAGTTCCGCCTGGTGCGCGAGGCCCTGCACGAGCGCGAAGTATTGCTGCGCGCCATGCCACATATCGCCTGGCCGATGCGATTTGTCCTGCCGCTGTCGCCCGAGATGCGGTTCGATACGGAAACGCCGGCCTCGCGCCTGCTGGCGCGGGTGATGCCGTGGATGCGCGGGCGTCGGCCGGGCTGGATGATCCGTCTGGGGTTGTTTTTATACGATAGCATGGGCGGGCGGCATATCCTGCCTGCAACCCGCAGCCTTGATCTTGCGACCGATCCGGCCGGCAGGCCCTTGCAGGCGCGTTATCGCAAGGCGTTCGAATATTCCGATGTCTGGGTGCAGGACAGCCGCCTGGTGGTTTTGAACGCGCGCGATGCGCAGTTGCGCGGGGCGCAGATCGTGACACGCACCCGCGTTGTGTCTGCACGGCGCGAAGGCGGGATATGGGTCATCCGCATGACAGGCCATGGTGGCGACCGGGTGGTTCATGCCCGCAGTCTGGTCAATGCGGCCGGCCCTTGGGGCGCGCAGCTGATCCATGATGCGCTGGGTCAGAACAGCCGCGTCCGGCTGCGCCTTGTGCGCGGCAGCCACATCGTGACGCGGGCGCTGTTCGATCATGGCAAGCCCTATTTCCTGCAAGGCCCCGATGGACGCATCATCTTTGCCATCCCGTATGAGGGCGATTTCACCTTGATCGGCACTACCGATCAGGATCATTCCGGCGATCCGTCCAGCGCAACCTGCACGCCCGAAGAACAGGACTACCTGTGCGCCTTTGCCAGCCGCTATTTCGCGCGGCCTGTGACGCGGGACGATATCGTGTGGACCTATTCCGGCGTGCGCGCCCTTTATGATGACGGGGCCGGTTCCGCCACAGCGGCCACGCGCGATTATGTGCTGTCGCTGGATGATGCCGGGGCGCCGGTGCTGCATGTCTTTGGCGGCAAGATCACCACCTATCGCAAGCTCGCCCAAGCGGCGCTGGGCCGTCTTGCCCCCTTCCTGCCCTCGATGCGGGGCGACTGGACGGCCGGCGTGCCCTTGCCGGGCGGCGATTTCCCCGTGGACGGCGTTCAGGTGTTGCGGGACGATCTGTTGCGCGCCTATCCGTTTGTGGGCGTTGACTGGGCCACCCGCCTGATCCGCAGCTATGGGACCGAGGCCGCCGAAATGCTGAACGGGGCCGACTCCATGGCGGTGCTGGGCCATGATTTCGGTGCGACCCTGACCGAGCGGGAAGTGCGCTGGCTTCTGGATCATGAATTTGCGCAAACTGCCGAAGATATCGTCTGGCGGCGCAGCCGTCTGGGGCTGCATATGCTGCCGCAACAGATCGCAGCCCTGCAAAGCTGGATCGAGGAGCAGAGATGAAACACATTCTTGCAATTGATCAGGGCACAACATCGTCGCGCGCCATTCTGTTCGATAGCGCACTGACGCCATTGGCCACGGCGCAGCAGGAACTGACCCAGCATTTTCCCGCCCCGGGCTGGGTCGAGCATGACCCGGTCGAGATCATGCATGGTGTTCTTGAAACCTGCCGTGCTGTCATATCCAAGGCCGGCATCGCGCCGACTGATATTGCCGCCATAGGTATCACCAACCAGCGCGAAACCACGATTGTCTGGGATCGTGATACAGGCCGGCCCATTCACAACGCGATTGTCTGGCAAGACCGCCGCACCGCCCAACTGTGCCAAACCCTGCATGAGCAGGGGCAAGAGCAAGCAATCACCGAAAAAACCGGCCTGCTGCTGGACCCGTATTTTTCGGCCAGCAAGATCGGCTGGATTCTGGATAATGTTGACGGCGCACGCAGCCGCGCCAGGGCGGGCCATCTGTTGTTCGGCACCGTCGACAGTTTTCTGATCTGGCATCTGACGGGCGGGCGCGTGCATGCCACTGACGCCACCAACGCCGCGCGCACCTTGTTATATGATATCCGCCGGGGGGACTGGGATGCCGATCTGTGCGCGTTGTTCGGCGTGCCGATGGCGATGCTGCCCGATGTGCGCGATTGCGCCGGTGATTTCGGTGCCACTGCGGCCGATCTGTTCGGTGCTGCGATCCCCATTCTTGGGGTTGCCGGGGATCAGCAGGCCGCCGCGATCGGGCAGGGCTGTTTTGTGCCGGGCATGGTCAAATCGACCTATGGTACCGGGTGTTTCATGCTGATGAACACGGGCGACACGCTGGTTACATCGCAGAACCGGTTGCTGGGAACGATCGCCTATCAACTGGGCGGGCGTGTCAGCTATGCGCTGGAGGGATCGATCTTCAATGCGGGAACGGTGGTGCAATGGCTGCGCGACGGGCTGGCGATCATCGACGATGCGGCGCAGACGGATGCGTTGGCCGCCACTGCCGATGCGGCACAGGATGTGATCCTTGTGCCCGCCTTCACCGGGCTGGGGGCACCCTGGTGGCAACCCGACTGCCGCGGAGCGATTTTCGGCCTGACGCGCAATGCCGGGCGTGCCGAACTGGCGCGCGCGGCACTGGAAAGCGTGGGCTATCAAACCCGCGACCTGCTGGAGGCGATACAGGCGGACTGGTCCGACGGGGCCGGGGTGCTGCGCGTGGATGGCGGCATGGCGGCCTCGGATATGGCCATGCAGTTTCTGGCCGATATCACCGGTGCGCCGGTCGACCGGCCAAAGGTTCTGGAAACCACGGCCATCGGGGCGGCATGGCTGGCGGGGATGCAGGCGGGCCTGTGCCCCGGCATGGACGATTTCGCGGCCAGCCGCGGGGTGGCACTACGTTTCGAGCCGCAACTCGACGATGCGAACCGCGCGCTTCGCTATCTGCGATGGAAACGGGCAGTGCAGGCGACAATTGCAGCAGTTGACGCTGCGGTGCCAGAGTTTTGATGAATCGTCTTATGGTTGTTACGAAATCGCGAAGAATCTCATAACACGGGCCTGTAGGGTCGGGGGTGGTGGTGATCTGTCCATTGTGGCGCAGACCCCACCGTGTTTTTCGAAACCGGGTGTCAGCCGTGACAATCCTTTCTTCACCATTGGGCAACAGGCTGTCTGTGACACGTATCGTGTGCCATCGGGGTGCCAGCCGGCATGCGCCGGAAAACACCATTGCTGCGGGGCGGATGGCCGCACGGCTGGGCGGCGATATGGTGGGCTGTGATTTGCGCCAGTCGCGCGACCGGGTGCTGTATCTGCTGCATGACGCAACGCTGGAACGCACCACCGACGGGCATGGCGAGATTGCCCAGATCGGCAGCGCAGTGCTGGATACGCTGGATGCGGGCCGCTGGTTCGCACCAGAATACGAGGGCGAGCCCCTGCCGCGGCTGGATGCGTTTCTGGATGCGCTGGCCCCCGAGATTGATTTTCACGTCAGGATCAGGGCCGCTGATCCTGATGCAGTGGCCGGGGCGCTGCTGGCTGCCGGCGTGGCCGAGCGCAGCATTGCCCATGCCCCGGATCCGTCCCGGCGCGCGGCGCTGCGCCGGGCCGCGCCATGGCTGCGCCAGGTGGTCAACTGGCGCGAACTTGACAATCTGCAAGACATCAACGGGCCCTGTGGCGCGCAGATCGTGGAATTCCATGCCGCCGACCTGACCACCGAGCGGCTGGAGCAGGTCCGCGCCCATGGGGCGCTGGTGATGTTGCATACGCCGCTGCGCGACGAGGCGGTGTTGCGGTGGGCGTTGTCGCTGCGCGTTGACTATCTGAACGTCGACTATCCGCAACTTGCCTGTCATTTGCGCAAGGTTCTTCAGGAAAACTGCTAGAAAACAGGCAGTTTTGCTTGAAGTGCTGCGACGCGGCGCGATTTGCGCATCCGCGCGATTGCCGATGGCGTGTTCTGTGAAACTGTGGAAAGTTGAGCCCAGCAGCAAAGGCCAATGACCCTCATGTCCATCACCGCCGCGATTCACCATCTGACCCATTACAAATATGACCGCCCCGTCACGCTGGGCCCCCAGATCATCCGCTTGCGACCCGCCGCACACAGCCGCACGCGCGTTATTTCGCATTCGCTGAAGGTCAGCCCGCAGCCGCATTTCGTGAACCATCAGCAAGACCCCTATGGCAACTGGATGGCGCGCTTCGTCTTTCCCGAACCGGTGCGCGAATTGAAGATCGAGGTCGATCTGGTCGCCGATATGTCGGTCTATAACCCGTTCGATTTTTTCGTCGAAGACAGCGCCGAAAAGGTGCCCTTCGAATATGCGCCCGATATCCTGCCCGATCTGTCGATCTATCTGACGCCCGAACCGGCCGGCCAGGCCCTGCAGGCGTTTCTGGACAGCATTGACCGCACGCCCCTGCGCACAGTCGATTTTCTGGTCGGCCTGAACGCCAAGGTCGCCGCCGAAATCGGTTATGTCATCCGGATGGAACCGGGCGTGCAGACGCCCGAGGAAACGCTGCACACCGCGCGCGGATCGTGCCGGGATTCAAGCTGGCTGCTGGTGCAGACGCTGCGCCATCTGGGCATCGCGGCGCGGTTCGTGTCGGGATACCTGATTCAGTTGAAACCCGATCTTCAGGCGCTGGACGGCCCATCCGGCACCGATCACGATTTCACCGATCTGCATGCCTGGTGCGAGGCCTATATCCCCGGCGCGGGCTGGATCGGGCTGGACCCGACCAGCGGGCTGTTGACCGGCGAAAGCCATATTCCGCTGGCCGCGACGCCGCATTACCGCAATGCCGCCCCGATTTCCGGGCTGGCCAGTTTCGCCGAGGTCGACTTCGGCTTTGACATGACGGTGACGCGCACCGCTGAACACCCGCGCATCACCAAACCGTTTTCCGATGATGCCTGGGCCGCACTTGATGCGCTGGGCCACAAGGTCGATCAGGCGCTGGCCGCAGGCGATGTGCGCCTGACGATGGGCGGCGAGCCGACATTCGTCTCAATCGACGATTTCGAGGCCGACGAATGGAACACCGCCGCCGTCGGGCCGACCAAGCGCGACCGCGCCGATATCCTGATCCGCAAATTGCGCGAACGCTTTGCGCCGGGCGGGTTCCTGCATTACGGGCAGGGCAAATGGTATCCGGGCGAAAGTCTGCCGCGCTGGACCTTTTCGCTGTACTGGCGCAAAGACGGCGCGCCGATCTGGCAGAACCCCGATCTGATCGCGCCCGAAGCCGCCGATACCGGGGCCGATGCCGCCAAGGCGCAGGTCTTGATGCAGGACATCGCGCAAGAACTGGGGCTGGAGCCGGAATATGTGGTGCCCGCCTTTGAAGACCCCGCCGAATGGATCATCAAGGAAGGCAACCTGCCGGAAAACGTGACGCCGGAAAATTCCAAACTGAAAGACCCAGAAGAACGCCACCGCATCGCGCGGGTGTTCGGGCGCGGGCTGACCGAGCCATCGGGATTCATCCTGCCGGTTCAGGCATGGCAGTCGAAGGCCAGCGGTCATCGCTGGCGGTCGGAAAAATGGAAAACCCGGCGCGGGCATATCTATCTGGTGCCCGGTGACAGCCCGGTGGGCTATCGCCTGCCGCTGGGCACGCTGCCCTTCGTGCCAGCCTCGGCCTATCCCTATACCAATATCGCCGACCCGACCGAGGTTCGCGGGCCGCTGCCCGTTGCGGGGGCCAAACCCCAGCAGAAAAAGCCAAAGGGCAAGCAAAGCCCGGCGGTGTCGGCTGACCACACCCAGCCCGTGTCCAAGGTGGCCGAGGCCGAGGGCGACGCGCCCCAGGATGTCGTCGAACAGCAGCTTGGCACGATCGGCGGCGCAGTGCGCACCGCGATCTCGGTCGAGGCCCGCGACGGGCGGCTTTGCGTCTTCATGCCGCCGGTCGAACGGGTCGAGGATTACCTTGATCTGGTCGCCGCAGCCGAGGCCGCCGCCGCCAAACAGGGCCTGCCGGTGCATATCGAAGGCTATTCGCCCCCGCATGATCCGCGCCTGAACGTGATCCGCGTCGCCCCCGATCCCGGCGTGATCGAGGTGAACATCCACCCCGCCGCCAATTGGGATGACTGCAAGGCCATCACGCAAGCGGTTTACGAAGAGGCCCGCCAGACCCGCCTTGGCGCCGACAAATTCATGATCGACGGGCGCCATACCGGCACCGGCGGTGGCAACCATGTGGTTGTGGGCGGCGCCACGACGCTGGACAGCCCGTTCCTGCGCCGCCCCGATCTGTTGAAAAGCCTGATCCTGCATTGGCAGCGGCATCCGTCGCTGTCCTATCTGTTTTCGGGCATGTTCGTCGGGCCCACGTCACAGGCCCCACGCATTGACGAGGGCCGCCACGACAACCTCTATGAGCTGGAAATCGCACTGGCCCAGATCCCGGCACCGGGGCAGGGCACGCCGCCGATGCCCTGGCTGGTGGACCGGCTGCTGCGCAACATGCTGATCGATGTCACCGGCAACACCCACCGGGCCGAGATCTGCATCGACAAGCTTTATTCCCCCGATGGCCCGACCGGCCGTCTGGGTCTGGTCGAATTTCGCGGGTTCGAGATGCCGCCCGACCCGCGGATGAGCCTGGCCCAGCAGGTGCTGATCCGCGCCATTATCGCGCGGATGTGGCAAAATCCGCTGTCGGGCGATCCGGTGCGTTGGGGCACACGGCTGCATGATCGGTTCATGCTGCCGCATTTCATCTGGGCCGATTTTCTGGACGTGCTGCGCGATCTGCGCGACCACGGTTTTGATCTGTCGCCCGACTGGTTCAAGGCCCAGGCCGAGTTCCGCTTTCCCTTCTGTGGCGAGGTCCAATATGACGGCACGCATCTGGAGATTCGTCAGGCGCTGGAACCCTGGCATGTGCTGGGCGAAACCGGCGCGATTGGCGGCACGGTGCGCTATACCGACAGTTCGGTGGAACGGTTGCAGGTGCAACTGACGACCGCCGACCCAGAACGTTATGTCGTGGCCTGCAATGGCCGCCGCGTGCCGTTGCAGATGACCGAAACCGGAAGTGTGTCGGTGGGGGCGGTGCGGTTCAAGGCCTGGCAGCCGGCGCAGGCGCTGCACCCGGTCCTGCCGGTCAATGCGCCGCTGACCTTTGACATCTTTGACACCTGGACGGGCCGCGCGCTGGGCGGCTGCGTCTATCACGTCGCCCATCCCGGCGGGCGCAGCTATGACACTTTCCCCGTCAACGGGAATGAGGCCGAGGCCCGCCGACTGGCGCGGTTCGAGCCGCGTGGCCATAGCCTGGGCTCTTACGTTCCACCCAGTGAAACACCACATAGGGAATTTCCCATGACGCTGGATCTGCGGCGCGCTCCAGGACTTTAGGCGATGGCGACACAACCAGATATCGACCCCGGAAAAAGGCTGCGCGAATTTCTGGCAGATTATGCGCCGCCCAAAGGCGTGCCCGATGAATTGATGTGCAGCGATGGCGTCATCCGTCCTGTATGGTCGGATTTCATCGACCGGCTGTCACGGATCAGCGGCGAAGAAATGGATGCCCGCATGGCGCGGGGCGATCAGTATCTGCGCGATGCCGGCGTGTTCTATCGCCGTTACGAAGCGCCCGAGACAGCCGCGCGCGACTGGCCGCTCAGCCATATGCCAGTTCTGATACCCGAGGATGAATGGACCGACATTGCCGACAGTCTGGGTGAGCGCGCCGATCTGCTGGAGATGATGCTTGCCGATATATACGGAGAAAACCGGCTGGTTGGGGATGGCCATCTACCGGCGGAACTGATCGCCCGCAACCCTGAATGGCTGCGCCCGCTGGTGGGGGTCGCGCCCCGGTCCGGCCATTTCCTGCATTTTCTGGCCTTTGATATCGGGCGCGGCCCGAATGGCGACTGGTGGGTGTTGGGTGATCGCACCCAGGCGCCATCGGGTGCCGGTTTCGCGCTGGAAAACCGCATCGCCACGGCGCGCGTCTATTCTGGCCTGTATGATGATGCCAATGTCACCCGACTGGCAGGGTTCTTTCGAACCTTTCGCGACACTCTGCTGGATCTGCGTGCCGGCGATGACAGCCGTGTGGGCATCCTGACCCCAGGCCCGATGAACGATACCTATTTCGAACATGCCTATATCGCGCGGTATCTGGGGTTCATGTTGCTGGAAGGCGAAGACCTGACCGTTACCAATGGGCGGCTGATGGTGCGCACGGTCGACGGGCTTCAGCCGGTTTCGGTGTTGTGGCGTCGTCTGGATTCGTCATGGGCCGATCCACTGGAACTGAATGAACGCTCGCGCCTGGGCACGCCGGGGCTGTTGGGCGCGGTGCGGTCCGGCAACCTGACCATGGTCAATGCGCTGGGGGCGGGGGTTCTGGAAACGCGCGCCCTGCTGGCCTTCATCCCCAAACTGGCCGAGGTCTTGCAGGGACGCCCGCTGAAGATGCCCAATATCGCAACCTGGTGGTGCGGTCAGCCTGATCAGTCGGCCTTCGTGGCCAAGAACGTGCAGCGGATGACGATCAGCGGCGCCTATTCGACCGGCCTGGCCTTTGACGTTGGTGACGGGTTGGCCGCCGATATGCCCCCACAGGATCTGGCGGCCAAGATCGCGCGCGAAGGGGCCGATCTGGTCGGGCAGCAACAGGTCAAACTCTCGACAACGCCTGCCTTTTCGCTGGGGCGTCTGCGCCCCCATCCGATGAGCTTGCGCGTGTTTCTGGCCCGCACGCCCCGGGGATGGAGCGTGATGCCGGGCGGATTCGCGCGGATCGGGCAATCCGATATTTCCGCCAGTGTCGCCATGCAACGGGGCGGGCTGGTCTCGGATGTGTGGATCGTGGGGAAAAAGCCGGTCGAGGCCGAAACCATGCTTCCGGGGGCCGGCGATCCGTTCAGCCGCAAGCAACCCGGGGTATTGCCCAGCCGTGCCGCCGAAAACCTGTTCTGGCTTGGCCGCTATGTCGAGCGGGCCGAATATCAGATGCGTGTCTTGCGGGCCTATCATACCCGTCTGGCTGAATCGCTGTCGCCTGACACGCCCTTGCTGAACACCATGGCCGCCCATCTGAAGGCTCAGGGGATCGAGACGGGCGAGGGCGTTCCCAAGGCGCTTTTGTTCGCGATTTCCTGCGCGATCGGCAGTGCCGGCCATGTGCGTGACAGGTTTTCGGTGGATGGGTCCATGGCCTTGTCCGAACTGATGGATCATGCCCGCGAACTGGCTGAACAGGCCACGCCCGGCGAGGGGGTCGCCCGTGCGATGAGCCGCCTTCTGCATGACGTTGCCGGTTTTTCGGGGCTGGTTCAGGATAACATGTATCGCTTCACCGGCTGGCGCTTTCTAAGCATCGGCAGGGCGCTGGAAAGGGGGGTGAACATGGCATGGTGCCTTCATGATTTCGCCACCGATCAGGCCCCGGAAGGGGCGCTGGACATGGCGATCGAGGTGGGCGACAGCGTGATGACCCATCGGCGGCGTTATTCCGTCGCCACGAACCGGGCAACTGTGCTGGACCTGCTGGCGCTGGACACCCTGAACCCGCGTTCGATCGCATATCAGCTGAGCACGATCCGCGATCATTTGCAGGTGTTGCCCGGATCAGGGCGGGCCGTGGTCCAGACGCCTTTGCAGCGGCTGGTCCTGCGCGCCAATACCGATCTGGCGCTGCAAAGTCCCGAACATATTGACCCCGCCTTTCTGACAGGCATCGCCGACCAGCTGTCCCGTATCTCGGACGAGCTGGCGCTGGCCTATTTGCGGTAAAGCAATGCTGTACGATATCAGGATGGAAATCGCCTATGACTATGACGGACCGGTCGCGTCAGGCCGGCATCTGCTGCGGCTCATGCCGGCCGGTCTGCCGAAAGAGCAGCGGCTGATCGCCGGCAATCTGGGCATAGAGCCGCAACCCGATGAATGGCGCGGCGGCACCGATTTCTTTGGCAATGTAACGAACGAGATCGTCTTTGCCACGCCACATCGCACGACGGTCTTTACCGTGCAGGCGCGGGTAGAGCGGCCGCAGAACGGCGCGCTGTTCGATATGTCGCCGCGCCTGACGGATCTGTCCCGTGATCTGAATGCCTATCGCGCGCTTGATGCCTGGGCACCGCATCATTTTCTGGGGTCTTCGACACGCATCGTATTTTCGGATGACATGGCCGATTACGCCTTTGCCGCGGTGGCGCAGGCGGCAACCACCTATGAGGCCGTCGTGGGGTTGGGGCGGGCATTGCATCGCGACATGAAATTTGATGCAAATGCGACCTCGGTGGATACGCCCGCGACCGAGGCCTTTGCCAGCCGCCACGGCGTGTGTCAGGATTTCACCCATATCATGATCACCTGCCTGCGCAGCATCGGCATCCCGGCGGGATATGTCAGCGGCTTTCTGCGCACCGTGCCGCCGCCCGGCAAGCCGCGCCTGGAAGGGGCGGATGCGATGCATGCCTGGGTGCGCGCCTGGTGTGGGCTGGAAATGGGCTGGATCGAATATGATCCGACCAATGACGTCATCGTGGGCCCCGATCACGTGGTTATTGCCCGCGGGCGAGATTATTCCGATGTTGCGCCGGTCAAGGGGATCATGCGCATCGCCGGGGGGCATCGCAGCAAACAGAAGGTGGATGTAATACCGCTGGGCTGATGCCAGGGGTGCGTGTCGTAAGGGGGAAATCGGTTGCATTCTGGCGCACAGGCTTTATCCAGACGCTCCTTGTCATCCGGGGTTGTTTGACGTTACGTCAACACCTTGCCACTAGCCGCATCCGAACGGAGATTTCGATGAACTGGACCAAATTGCTGCTTACCGCCTCGATGACACTGGCCACCACTGCCGCCATGGCCGGGCAGGCCGTGACATTCGGCACCAACTGGGTGCCGCAGGCCGAACATGGCGGTTATTATCAGGCGCTGGCCGATGGCACCTATGCCGAATGTGGGCTTGATGTGACGATCGTGCCGGGCGGGCCGCAGGTCAACAACCGCGCGCTGATGGTGGCGGGCAAGATTGATTTCTATATGGGCGGCAATCTTCTGTATCCGTTCAACGCGGTCGCCGAAGGCATCCCAAGTGTGGTTGTGGCTGCGCATTTCCAGAAAGAGCCGCAGGTTCTGTTGACCCATCCGGGGCGGGTGGGCAGCTTTGAAGATATCAAGACGCTGCCGCGCATCTTCATCGCCAATGGCGGTTATAACTCATTCTATCAATGGATGATCTCGGCCTATGGGTTCACGCCCGAACAGCGCGCGCCCTATACGTTCAACGCCGCGCCCTTCGTTGCCGATGCTGACAGCGCCCAGCAGGGATATGTCACGTCGGAACCGCTGGCGGTGGAACGCGAAGGCGGGTTCAAGCCCGATGTCTGGCTGCTGGCCGATGCCGGATTCAATACCCCCGCTACGCTGGTGGAAACCATGCAATCCACGATTGATGCGCATCCCGAGGCCGTGAAATGCTTTGTCGAGGCGTCGTCGATCGGTTGGGCCAATTACATTTATGGCGATCCGTCGGCAGGCAATGCCCTGATCCTGAAGGAAAACCCGCAGATGACGCAGGATCAGCTGGATTATTCGATCGCCGCGCTGCGCGATCATGGTATTGTGGACAGCGGTCTGTCGCTGGAACAGGGCATCGGTGCGCTGTCGGGTGATGTGATCGCCGATTTCTATACCAAGACGGTGGCGGCGGGTGTGGTGGCCGCAGGGCTTGACCTGTCCAAGGTTTATACCACGGATTTCGCCAATACCGGCGTGGCGCTTGCCGTCAAGAAACGGCTTTTGGACGAGTGAGCACCCCCCCGATCCAGCCCGACCTGCCGGTTCTGACCCTTGATGCCGTGACCAAGGTATTCGACGGCGGGCTGCTTGCGCTGGATGGCTTTTCCTTGACGCTGCGGGCCGGTGATTTTCTGACCCTGCTGGGGCCGTCGGGCTGTGGCAAATCCACCGTGCTGCGTCTGATCGCCGGGCTGGCGCAGCCCAGTGCGGGACGGATCGATTGGCCGGGTGCGCTGGGGCCGGATGATCTGGGAATGGTGTTTCAGGATGCCACGCTGATGCCCTGGGCCACGGTGGCGCGCAATGTCTGGTTGCCGCTGCGGCTGCGCGGGCAGGGGTTTGTCGCGTCGCGCGACCGGGTGGAACAGGCGCTGGATATGGTGGGGCTGGGCGATTTCGCCGATGCCTATCCGCGCGCCCTGTCTGGGGGCATGAAAATGCGGGCGGCGATTGCGCGTGCGCTGGTAACGCGGCCGCGGTTGCTGTTGATGGACGAACCCTTTGCCGCGTTGGACGAGCTGACCCGCCACCGCCTGAACCGCGATCTGCTGGCGCTGAAGGCGCAGACCGGATGCACCATTCTTTATGTCACCCATTCGGTGTTTGAATCGGTTTTTCTGTCGGACCGGATCGCGGTGATGTCGCCACGCCCCGGCTGCGTTGCACATGAACTGGTCGTCAACGGCCCCCCGATCCGGGATGAGGCCTTCCGCACCTCGGCTGACTTCGCGGCGCAAAGCCGGGCGGTCAGTGACGCGCTGGCGCAGGCAATGGGCGAAGGGGCCGCATCATGACGCGCCATGGCCGGATGGCGCGTTGGATATTGCCGGCGGTGATTGCCGTTCTGGCCGTAGTGATATGGGACAGGGTTTGTGTGTGGAACGAGATTCCGCATTACATCCTGCCGCGCCCCGGTGTTGTGGCGCGCACGCTGATCAACGATTGGCCGCTACTGTTCGACGCATTGCTGGTCACGCTTCAGATCACGGCGCTGGCGCTGGCGCTGGCGGTTTTCGGCGGGGTGGGGCTGGCGATCCTGTTCAGCCAAAGCCGGTTGCTGAACCTGTCGTTTTATCCCTTTGCGGTGATGTTGCAGGTGACGCCGGTGATCGCCATCGCGCCGCTGATCTTCATCTATGTGTCGTCCAAGATGGCGGGGCTTTTGATCTGCGCCTGGATCGTCGCGTTCTTTCCGGTCCTGGCCAATACCACCTTGGGGCTGCGATCCGCGGATCACGGGTTGCAGGATCTGTTCAGCATCTATGGCGCGACCCGCTGGCAGCGGTTGCGGCTTTTGCAACTGCCCGCAGCCCTGCCCTATTTTCTGGGCGGGCTGCGGATTGCCGGTGGGCTGGCGTTGATCGGGGCGGTGGTGGCGGAATATGTCGCGGGCACCGGGGGCATCGGGGCCGGTCTGGCCTATACGATCCTTGAGGCCGGATACCGGCTGAATATTCCGCGCATGTTTGCAGCCCTTGCCCTGATTGCCGCGATGGGGGTGGTGATCTTTGCCGGGTTGGCATTGCTAAGCCATCTGTTGCTGCGTAAATGGCATGAAAGTGCGATGCGCCGGGGCAGTTAGGGCGACAATCGTCCGGCTGCGCGGAATTGATCGCGAATGCGCCTGTGGCTACCGCCAGCAATAGGCGTGGGCGTCATTCTGCGCTAAGACAGGGCGATTCATAAATACCGGCAGGCCCATGACCACATCCCAGACATCGCAACCCCGCACAGCCCTTGTCACCGGGTCGGCCGGTTTCATCGGCTATCACACCTGCAAACGGTTGCTGGAGGACGGGTTCCGGGTCATCGGGCTGGACGCGATGACCGATTATTACGATGTGTCGCTGAAGGAACGCCGCCATCAGATGCTGCTGCAATCGCCGCGCTTTACCGCGCTGACCGCGCGGTTGGAAACCCCTGGTCTGTTGGTGGATTTGATGCGCGACGAGCGTCCCGAAATTGTGATCCATCTGGCCGCGCAGGCCGGTGTGCGCTATTCGATCGACGCGCCGCGATCCTATGTTGAATCGAACATTGTCGGCACGTTTGAATTGCTAGAGGCCGCCCGCGCCCATCCGCCGCGGCATATGCTGCTGGCCTCGACCTCATCCGTTTATGGCGCCAATGAAAAGATGCCCTATGGCGAAACCGACAAGGCCGATCTGCAGATGTCGTTCTATGCCGCCACCAAAAAGGCGACCGAGGCGATAGCCCAGACCTATGCGCATCTTTACGATCTGCCGATCACGATGTTCCGGTTTTTCACCGTTTACGGGCCATGGGGGCGGCCCGATATGGCGCTGTTCAAATTTACCAAGGCCATTCTGAACGGCGATCCGATCGACGTGTATAATTACGGCGATCTGAAGCGCGATTTCACCTATGTCGATGATCTGGTGCAGGGCATCCGCCTGTTGATCGACACCGTGCCGCCGGGCCCCAATGCCGGTGCCGCCCCGGTGCAAGGCGACAGCCTGTCGCCCATCGCGCCCTGGCGGGTGGTCAATATTGGCAATTCCGATGCAATCTTGCTGACCGATTTCATCGCGGCGCTGGAAAAGGTGATCGGGCAGACGGCGACCAAGAACATGCTGCCGGCCCAGCCGGGCGATGTCTTTGCCACATGGGCCGATGCGGCGCTTTTGAAGTCGTTGACCGGCTATGCCCCTGGCACCGGCCTGCACGAGGGCGTCACGCGATTTGTCGACTGGTATCGCGACTATTATCGAATTTGACGCAAACCCGGCCTTTTCCCGCCATGGTTTTTGCCGGTTTATAGGCAATACTCGCACCAACCCGGGCATTGTTTCGGGATGCCTTGTGTCATGGGCATTTTCACTTGATGGGGGCGGGGTTCGCTCGCATCATGGGGCGGCTGGGGCGTCATCGCAGTGATGTGACAAAGGGCGACAATAGATAAGGCCCGGCGGCATCGGCTGCGGGATAGTATGCAACCTGATTTGATAAACGGACTCAGTAACTTGAAAATTTCTCCGATCCTTCTGGCCGGCGGTTCCGGCACCCGGTTGTGGCCCTTGTCGCGCAAAAGCTATCCCAAACAGTTTTCGCGCCTGATGGGCGATGAAACCCTGTTTCAGGCATCGGCCCGGCGTCTGTCGGGGCAGGGCGGGGGGCTGTCATTTGCCGCCCCGACCGTGCTGACCAATGCTGATTTCCGCTTTATTGTTACCGAACAGCTGGCCGAGGCCGGGATCGATCCGGGCGCGATCCTGATCGAACCCGAAGGCCGCAATACCGCGCCTGCCATTCTGGCCGCTGCGTTGTATCTGTCAAAAACCGATCCGGATGCCGTGATGCTGGTCGCGCCTTCCGATCATGTGATCCCCGATGCCGCCGCGTTTCAGGCCGCGGTATCGCGTGGATTGTCTGCGGTGCAGGCGGGCGATCTGGTGACCTTCGGCATCGCGCCGGACCGGCCGGAAACCGGCTATGGCTATCTGGAACTGTCCGCCCCGCCCAATGGCGCGCCGGTCAAGCTGTCGAACTTCGTCGAAAAGCCCGATCTGCCCAAGGCGCAGGCGATGCTGGCTGCCGGGAATTACCTGTGGAATGCGGGCATTTTCCTGTTCGCCGCACGCGATATCATCGCAGCCTTCAATGCGCATGAACCCGGCCTGATGGGGCCGGTTGGGCAAGCGGTCGATCAGGCCAAGGTCGATCTGGGCTTTCTGCGCCTGGCCGCCGAGCCCTGGGCGAAGGCCGAAGACATTTCCATTGATTATGCCGTGATGGAGCGGGCTGAAAACCTGTCGGTCGTCCCCTTTACCGGCGCCTGGTCCGATCTGGGCGGGTGGGATGCGGTCTGGCGCGAAAGCGGACCGGATGCGCAAGGTGTCACCACGGCGGGCCATGCCACGGCCATTGATTGCAGCAATTCCCTTCTGCGATCCGAAGATGACCGGCTGGAGATTGTCGGGATCGGCCTGGAAAACATCATTGCCGTGGCCTTGCCCGATGCGGTGCTGGTGGCAGATATGTCGCGTGCGCAGGATGTGAAGCTGGCCGTGGCCGCGCTCAAGGCCAAGGGGGCGGTTCAGGCCCAGCAATTTCCTGTCGATCACCGCCCCTGGGGCTGGTTTGAAAGCCTGGTGGTCGGCAACCGGTTTCAGGTCAAGCGCATCGTCGTGCATCCCGGTGCGGCGCTGTCGCTGCAAAGCCATTTTCACCGGTCCGAACACTGGATCGTGGTGGAAGGCACCGCCAAGGTCACCGTGGATAACGAGGTCAAGCTGGTATCGGAAAACCAGTCTGTCTATATCCCGCTGGGTGCCGTGCATCGCATGGAAAACCCCGGAAAGGTGCCGATGGTTCTGATCGAGGTTCAAACCGGCGCCTATGTGGGGGAAGACGACATCGTGCGCTATGAGGATGTCTATGCCCGTGGCTGACGGATAGTCGATCAGGTCTGGATGAATTTGACGTTGCCGCCCGTGATATGGGCGGCCGTCAGCCGCCCGGTGGCATAGGCCCCGGTATCTATTGAAATGTGCCCGGTCGCCACGCGTGGTGAATCCATGACAGTGTGGCCATGCACCACCCAGACCCCGTCGCGGCGGCGTGTCGTGGCAAAAGCCCTGTGTCCCCACATCAGCGTTGCCGGCACCTGATCGTCGATGTCGCAGGCCGGATCAGCCCCCGCGTGAACCACGGCGACATCGCCGCTGCGCCAGTGCAATGGCAGATTTTGCAGCCATTCGGCCAGGTCTTGGCCCATTGCCGCAAGCAGGCGATCCCGCCCCGCGATCATTGCGTCTTCGTCGGCGGTTTCGGCCAGATCTTCGATGCCGAAACTGGCCATTGTCTGTTCGCCGCCATTGGACAACCAGCGCGGGCCATCGGTGGCCGGCTTGTCCAGGAATGACAGGAACATGTCTTCGTGATTGCCTTTCAGGCAGATGAAACGCCCGGGCGCCATCTGACAGCGTTCGAACAACCGGCGCAACACGCCGGCGCTGTCAGGGCCGCGGTCAATGTAATCGCCCACACAGATGATGGTCGCGTCGGGGTCGGCCCCGTCAATGCGCGCCAGTAGGGCCGACAGAAGATCATCGCAGCCATGCACATCGCCGATGGCGTAGAACGGCACCGAAGGTGCGATCAGCGCCTGATCGAAAGTGGGCGTTCTTTGGTCAAATAATTGTCTGATGAACCGCATGCCTTGATCATACCGCGTCGTGTGGCGTCTGTCATCTTTGGGCTGGTGGTATGAACCGGCATCTTTTAAGATAATATGGTTTGGAACACGCTTTGGGAGGAGTAGCCATGCCTGATTTGGACACCCGCGATGTCGTCGTCGTGGGCGCGGGGTTTGCGGGAATTTATGCGCTGCACAAGCTGCGTCAACAGGGGTTCGATGCGCAGGTGTTAGAGGCCGGCAGCGGCATCGGCGGCACATGGTTCTGGAACCGCTATCCCGGGGCGCGCTGCGATGTGGAAAGCATGCAGTATTCCTATTCCTTTTCCGAAGAGATTCAGCAGGAATGGCAGTGGAGCGAGCTGTATTCGCCGCAGGCCGAAATTCTGCGCTATATCAATTTTGTGGCGGACAAGCTGAAGCTGCGCGACGGTATTCGGCTGAACACCCGCGTTGCCAGCGCCCGGTTTGATGCCGCCAGCGCCCTGTGGCAGATCGTGACCGATACCGGTGACACCTATCAGGCCCGCTATGTGATCATGGCAACCGGCTGTTTGTCGGTGCCATTGACCCCCGATATCGCGGGCTTGGACGGTTTCAAAGGCACAATCCTGAAAACCTCTGACTGGCCGGTGGATGGCGTCGATCTGACGGGACAGCGCGTGGGCGTCATCGGCACCGGATCATCCGCGGTGCAGGCGATCCCGCTGTTGGCGGAACAGGCCAGCCAGTTGACGGTGTTTCAGCGCACCCCCAATTTTACCGTGCCCGCCCGGAACATCCCGATTTCACCGGAATATGAGGCCGAGTGGAAGGAAAACTATGCCGAACGCCGGGCGCTGGCCCGCCAGTCGCGCGGCAATACGGTTGGGAATTTCGGCACGGTGCCGGGGGCCCAGGTCAGCCGCGATGAAATCCATGCCGAGCTTGACCGTCGCTGGAAACATGGCGGCTATCATTTCCTCATGGCCTATCCGGATATTGCCACCAATGCCGATGTGAACGAGGTCGTGGCCGATTTCGTGCGCGACCGGATCAGGGAGATCGTGCGCGATCCGCAGACCGCGGAAGATCTGATGCCACGCGATTTCCCGATCGGGGCCAAACGGCTGTGCGTGGATACGAATTACTATGACACCTATAACCGCGATAACGTGCAGCTGTGCAACATTCGCAATAACCCGATTGAGCGCGTAACAGAAACCGGCGTGGTGCTGGCCGATGGCACGGCGTTCGATCTGGATGTGCTGGTTCTGGCCACCGGGTTCGATGCGATGACCGGCGCGATGAAACGCGTTGATATCCGTGGCCGCGACGGGCAGGCGCTGCGCGATGAATGGGCGGATGGGCCGCGCACCTATATGGGGCTGATGGTGGCGGGGTTCCCGAATATGTTCATGGTCACGGGGCCGCAAAGCCCGTCGGTGCTGACCAATATGGTCACTTCGATCGAACAGCACGTGGACTGGATCACCGAAACCATTACCCATCTTCAGGCCCGCAATGCCCGGCAGATCGAGGCCGAACCGACCGCGCAGGAAGACTGGGTTGCCCATACCAATGATCTGGCCAATGGCACGCTGATGGTGCAGGGCAATTCGTGGTATCTGGGGGCCAATGTGGCGGGCAAGCCGCGCATTTTCATGCCCTATGTCGGGGGGGCGGCGCCCTATATGGGAAAACTCAACCAGGCAACGCGCGATGGGTACAGGGGCTTTGCGATATCCTGACCCCTGAAAATATTGGCGCCCGCCCCGCGATGCAGGATGGGCGCCGACAGTTGCATGTCTGCGAATTCAGGACGCTTTCGCGCGCCCATTGCCCAACACGACGGCGTCGCGCTCCACCGATTTGCCGGTGAACAGCAGCCCGTCGGGGGTATCCCAGATTTCGATACGCATGGTTTCGCCCGGATAGAACGGTTTGGCGAAACGCGCGCTGATGCCCTTGAACCGTGCCGGATCATTGCCGCAACAAGCCGACAGAATGGCGCGGGCCGCCAGCGCATAGCTGCACAGCCCGTGCAGGATCGGGCGCGGAAAGCCGACCGAGGTCGCCATTTCCGGATCGGCATGCAGCGGGTTGAAGTCACCGCTTAGCCGGTAAATCAGCGCGGTTTGCGGCAGGGTGGGAATATCCACGGTATGATCCGCTGCGCGATCGGGCAGGGCCCAGGGCAGCGGATTGTCCTTGGCGGTGCCGCCAAAACCGCCATCGGCCCGCAGGAACAGGGTTGATACCTGGCGGCTGACCAGTTCGCCCGCCGCATCCAGCATCCGGCGTTCAGTGCGCAGCAGGGCGCCGCGGCCTTCGCCCTTGTCGATCAGTTCCACCACCTTGTTGCGGGCGGTCAGCTTTTCATCCACCAGCATCGGGCGGGCGATTTCCAGTTCCTGTTCGCCATGCACCAGCATTTTCCAATTCACACCGACATCCTTGAACCACATGCCGGGCGACCCCAGAACCAGCGGGATGGTGGGAAAGCATTGTTGTTCTTTTTCAAAGACATAGCGCAGGTGGTCGGGATCAAGCGGATCTGACCCCAGCCCGACGCCCAGCGCATAAAGGATCGCCTGTTGTGATGAAACCTGCACCGGCAGATCGTCAAAGGGCCAGTTCAGGATTTCCTGTTCGTTCAGTGCCATATTCGTCCCTCTATTTGCGCAACGTGTCTGTCATCTCGGCGGTCAGTTCGCCATTCAGCACATCGGCTGCCCCGAACATGCCTTCGATAAACAGCAACCGTTTGAAATATCGCCCGATCAGCATTTCATCCGTCATCCCCATGCCGCCATGCAGTTGAATGGATTGTTCGCCCACCCACAGGCCGGCCTTGCTGACGCGGGCCTTGGCGCGTTTGATCGGTTCGGCATCGCCACTGCGCGATTCCAGTGTCACGGTCGCCAACAGGGCCATGGCGCGGGCCATTTCGGCCTCGAGCAGCATTTCGGCAGACCGATGCGCCAGTGCCTGAAACGAGGCCAGCGGTTGGCCAAACTGTTTTCTGGTATTCAGATAATCGCGGCACAGTTCGATCGCCTTATCGATCGCGCCAACGGCCTCGGCGCACAGACCGGCGCGAGCGGTTTGTATGGCGCTATCCAGCATTGCCTGCGCATCCGCCCCGCGGGCGATGATGGCATTGCTGTCCAGCCGGGTGCCGGTAAAGGTGATATCGGCCAGGCGGCGGTCATCGACCGACCAATAGCCCTGCCTTTCGATGCCTGCCGCGTCGGTTGGCACCAGAACCAGCGCCAGATCCTGCCCCGACATTGCGGTGACGATCAGGTGTGTTGCGTTTTCACCGCCAATTACCAGTCTCTTTTCGCCCATAAGGCGGTCGTCTTCGATCCGGGTGGCGGGCATGTCTTCGGGTGCGCCGCGACCTTCCTGTGCGGCCAGCGCCAGGATCGTAGAGCCATCACACACCGATTCCAGCAGCCCGGTTGTGCCGCCTTGTTCCAGTATGCCGGCGCAGACGATTGAAGACATCAGGAACGGTTCCTTGACCAGGCCGCGCCCCATCTGTTCGTTCAGAACCATGACTTCGCGATTGCCAAGGCCGCTGCCGCCGAAATCGGGGCTGATGGCGATGCCATGCCAGCCAAGTTCCGCCATTTCGGCCCACAGCTCGGGGTCGAACCCCGAACCGGTGCGATATTTGGTTGATGTCGTTTGCGGCAGGGCCGCGACCAGATCTTCTGCCGACTGGCGCAGCATCTGCGCCTCGTCGCTGAAGGCAAAGCTTGAATGCAGGGACATGAATGTGCCTTTCCGTAATTAGCCGCGAAAGTGGATTTTCGAGACGATGTTCTTTTGCACCTCGGTCGAGCCGCCATAGATCGTGGCCGCGCGCCGGAACAGGTATTCGCCCAACATGCCTTCCAGGTCGGATGGCGTTTCGATGGCTTTGCCGCCTTTGGTGCCGGAAACGACATCGTCATAGATCACGGCATCGGGGCCAAGCGCGCGCATCATCATGCGTGACATGCGTTGCTGTACTTCGGTGCCTTTCAGCTTCATCAAGGATGGGCCGGCGGGCCCCCCCTGATCTTCGGCGGCCAGCATCCGCAGTTCCATGAATTCCAAGGCCACCAATTCTGTTTCCAGTTCACACAGATCGGCCATGAAACCCCGGTCATCCAGCAGCGCGCGTGGACCGTTTGTGTTGCGCGAGGCGATTTCCTTGATCTGCGACAGTTGCAGGCGGCTTTGCGCGACACTGGTCATCGTGCTGCGCTCGTGACCCAGCAGGAACTTGGCATAAGACCAGCCCTTGCCCTCTTCACCGATCAGGTTTTCCTTGGTAACCACCACGTTTTCCAGAAAAACTTCGTTCAGGCTGTGTCCCAGGTCGATCGAGATGATGGGGCGCACGGTTACGCCGGGGGCCTTCATGTCGATGATCAGGAAAGTGACCCCGTCCTGCTGGCGACCGCCGGAATCGGTGCGGACCAGGGCGAACATCAGGTCGGCATAATGGGCCTTGCTGGTCCAGATCTTCTGGCCGTTCACCAGATAGTGGTCACCCTTGTCTTCGGCCCGCGTCTTGAACCCGGCCAGGTCAGAACCCGCGCCGGGTTCGGAAAAGCCCTGGCACCAGCTGATATCGGCGTTGACGATCTTTGGAAGATAGTAATCTTTCTGCTTCTGGGTGCCGAACGTGTACAGAACAGGGCCAACCATCCCCAGGCCGAAGGGCCGGATGACAGGTGCGGCGTTCAGGCCGACTTCCAGATTGAACAGGTATTTCTGGACGGGATTCCAGCCTGGGCCACCATATTCCTTGGGCCAGGACGGGGCGCTCCAGCCTTTTTTGGCGAGCGTCTTTTCCCAGGCAATCTGGCGATCTTCGGGCATGTGGCGGCCGGTTCTGACCAGATGCGCAGTTTCCGGATCAAGATTGGCGCGGATAAAGTTACGCACTTCGCTTCGAAAGGCGCGTTCATCGTCGCCCAGAAGGCGATCTACGGTATCTTGCTGAGTGTGCATCATAATTCCCTCAGATTGCGTCGCAGAAATCTGCGTTTGACGTTGTTGCAGGTGCCTGCGCTGCAGTCCAGATGCGACATCTTGATGCTGACGCCGGGCAGGCAGTACGTATAAAACGTTGTTTGATTCATTGGATAGCCAAATGCAACCGGATTTGCGACTCAAAAATTTGCCGGATAATAGGTTGATGCACTAATGGCGAGAAACACTGTTTTATTATTGCTTGACACATTCCTGTTGCTCAAGCAGGTTCGCGACGCCATCCACCGAGTTGTTATCGGTAGATATGTTTGACAGAACCATTTCAGGGAGAGAACGACAATGAAGATGAAACTGGGTCGTCGTGCCTTTGGGGTATTGGCTGCCGCTGCCGTGATGGCGCTGCCGCTGGCCGCTTCGGCACAAAACTACAAGCTTCGTTACAGCGATCTTTCGTCGCCTCGCGGCCCGCGCTCTGAGGCGCTGAGCGCCTTTGCCGAAAAGGTCAAGGAACGTTCGGACGGGCGGATTGAAATTGAAATTCTGTGGTCGGGTGCCCTAGTCAGCGCCAAGGACACATTGAAAGCTGTCGGTTCCGGTCTGGCAGATATGGGCACCGTTCTGGGCATCTATAACCCTGCCGAAATGCCGATCTGGAACCTGGCGAACGTGCCCTTTGGCGAGAACGACGTCTGGGTCGGGCCGCGAGCCTGGTATGAACTGCGCCAGAATTCCCCGGTTCTGCAGGCTGAAGCGGCAGAAAACGGTGTGGTGTTCCTGAACAACTTTGCCTCGGGCCCGGCGCATCTGCTGACCAAGGAGCCGATCCTGAGTGTCGCAGACCTGAAGGGCAAAAAGATCCGCACCACCGGTGGATATGTCAAATGGCTCGAAGCCCTGGGTGGCACGCCGGTTCCGCTGTCATTCGCAGAAACCTATCCTGCGCTTGATCGCGGCACTATCGACGGTGCGACCAATTTCATTCCTTCTGTGAAGTCGTTCAAGACCTATGAGGTCGCCGGCCATCTGACCCTGATCGGTGGCGGACAGGCGCTTGGCTTCGGGATGGCGATCAACAAGGATCTGTTCGAAGCGATGCCCGAAGATCTGCAGAAAATCCTGAGCGAAGCCGCCTTCGAGATGATGGATGATTTTGCCGAACGCTATATCGCGGGTGAAGAGGCCGACAAGCAGCAACTGATTGATGGTATCGACGGTCACAAGGTCGTCTTCCACGAGCTGAGCGAAGAAGAGCGGGCAAAATGGGCCGCCGCAGCCAGTGGCCAGGTCGATGAGTGGGTCGAGGCCATGAAAGCTCGTGGTGTTGATGGTGCCGCGCTTGTTGCAGAGTTGAACGAGATTTTGGCCAAATATCACGCAGAGCTGGAAACCAAGGGTTATCCCTGGACGCGCTGAGACAGGCATAGACGTCTCAATCTGGCGCAGGCGGGCGGCTGTCGGTTTGCGCCAGAAACACTGGGGCCACGCGCGTGGTCGTCTTGTATCAATCAGGTATTCCTCTCATGCAAAAGTTAGTTGACTGGCTTGATCGCGTGCTGATCGTCCTTGCCGGAATTGCGTTGATTGCGATGATGCTGTCCACCGCCGCATCGGCGATCGGGCGCTATTTCTTCAACAAGCCTCTGCCGGATGACGTGGCGATCAACGAGATGCTCATCGTTCTGGTGGTGTTTCTGCCGCTGGCCTATGTGCAGAAGATACGGCAGCATATTTCGGTAACGATGTTCACCGACAGGATGCGGCCAAATAATATCCGCCGGCTGGAATATTTCGGAATTTTCATAGGCATTCTATTCTACACCGTCTTTTTCGCATCGTCTTTCCAGGCCGCGATGAAGGTGTATGAAATCGGCGAATATGCTGTTGGGGTGTTTAATATTCCACTTTGGCCCGCGCATTTTGCCTTTGTTCTGGGAATTTTTCTGCTGTGGCTGAGGCTGATCGTGGAATTTGTTTCCGGTGTTTTCATGCCCGCTAAAACCGAAAATCAGGGGGTCAACTGATATGGATCTGGTAACTTTGGGCGCTATTGGCCTGTGCATCATGCTGGCGCTGATCGCGCTGCGGGTGCCGCTGGCCTATGCCATGGGCGCGGTCGGGTTCGTCGGGTTGATCGCAGCCTTCGGCTTCCCCGAGGGGCGGCCCGTCAATCTGATGCGCGGCTGGAACGTCGCGTGGTCCTATATCTCGTTCGAGCCCTATTCGGCGGTGTCGTCTTATACGCTGATCGCCATTCCGCTGTTTCTGCTGATGGGGTTCTTCGCGTTTTATGCAGGCTTTACCCGCGATATGTATGCAACCGCGCGGGCCTGGCTGTCTGGCATGCCCGGCGGACTGGCGATGGCCACCGTTGCCGGATGCGCGATGTTCGCCGCTGTCAGCGGGTCCAGCATGGCCACTGCGGCTGCCATGGGCAAACTGGCCGTTCCCGAAATGCTGAAGGCCAAATACGACAAGGGACTGGCCACCGGTGTGGTGGCGGCAGGTGGCACGCTGGGCGCGCTGATCCCGCCCAGCATCCTGATGATCCTGTATGGAATCTTTACCGAACAATCGGTTGGCAAGCTGCTGATGGCGGGTCTGATCCCGGGGCTGCTGACCGCGTTCATGTATATGCTGATGATCTTCGTGCGCGCCACGATTAATCCCAAATGGGCGCCGCGCCCCGCCAGTGTAACCTGGGGAGAGCGTATCGGGTCGCTTAAAGGCACCTGGTCGGTGCTGATCCTGTTCGTGATCGTCATGGGCGGGCTATATGCAGGGATCGTGACCGCAACCGAAGCTGCGGCGATGGGCGCCCTGGGCGCGTGGGTGCTGGCGATGGTATCCAAACGTCTGAGCCTGGCGGATAACAAAAGCTCGGTTCTGGAAACGATCGTTCAGACCAGCAGCATCTTCGCCATCGTTGTTGGCGCGAAACTGTTCGTGGGCTTCATTACCATTACCGGCATTACCGGGGTGTTCGCCGGGTTCTTCATCAATATGGACCTGCCGCCGATCGGCATTCTGCTGATGCTGTCGCTGATGTATATCATCCTTGGCACCTTCATGGACCCGCTTGGGATCATGCTGCTGACATTGCCGGTGGTCACGCCGGTGGTTCAAAGCCTGGGGTATGATCTGATCTGGTTCGGCGTCATCATGGTGAAGCTGCTTGAGATCGGCATGATAACGCCACCGCTGGGGCTGAACGTCTTTGTTCTGAAAGGCGTGGTGGGCGCGATACGGTCAAACTTGAAACGATCTTCAGGGGCGTCTCATGGTTCCTGCTGATGGATTTGTTGACGCTGCTGTTGCTTCTGCTGTTTCCGGCGATTGCGTTGTGGTTGCCGGCCACGCTCAATTAATAGCGGCCATCTGAAAGCAAACGGCCCGGCAGGTTTGCCGGGCCGTTTCAGTTTGATCCGTCGACAGTATCAGGCGGCTGACTTGCGGCGACGTTTGGCCGCACCCAACAGGGCCAGCGCACCCGGCAGCAGCAGTGCCCCGGCCGGCAGCGGCACCGGCGCCACATCGGCGGCGGTGATCACCCGAACCCAGTCGCCGGGCGTGGTCGTGGCATTCAGGTTCATCGCGATCGTGTCGCCACCCACGACAAGAAAGCTGTCCGAAGGCTCCAGCCCGCGACCGGCGATCGCGTTATAGGCTGTGCCCGCCGCTCCCAGAAGCGCGTCCGTCAGGTTCAGGGCGCGTGTGTTGGTGAAGACGGCAAGGATATCAGTGGAAAAGGAAAAGATGGCAGAGCTTGCCGTCTTTCCTGCTGTCGGTGATAGAAACAGCATGTGGCTGTCGATCGCAGTGCCGGCTGCGATGTCGTAACCGTTAAATTTCAGGTTGCTGCCCAAGGTCAGATTGCTGACCTCGTTAAATGCCTGAATCGTGCCCGTCGCGGAGGATGCCGCGCTGGTATCGGCCGGTGCCGCGACGACCGCACCGTTTCCATACACAACCGAGATCGTCGACGCAGAAGCTGCTGCAGAAAGCGACACTATCGCCGCTGCCGCCAATGGAACTATCTTCGCAAATTTCATGTCACATATCCTAGCAATGCCCGCCCCCTGCAGAACGGGTAATCATCGCCCCCGCACATATTACTACTGCGGAATAAGGCGATTTTGGGGCAGTTGCCACTATCGGCGGGAACATGCCGATGCGGGCCGGAATCGGTCAGCAGGCCGTGGGGGCTGCGGCTGTGCCGGGGCAGGCACGATCCAGCATCTGGGCCAGAATCTGCCAAAAGAAAGCCTCGCCCGGATAGCCTTCGATGCGCGACATCTCGATGCCGTCCTTCACCAGAATGAAGATCGGGGGAAAGCGGGCGGCGTTATGCAGGGTCAGGTCGTCAGGCACAGGTGCGTGTATATCGATGCGCCGAACCTGCTCTGGCTCATGAAACACCGGACCTACATATCCTTGGAATTATTGAGGAGTCGCAGCACATAACCACGCAGTGGCGACGGACCTATAAAAACGCATTCACCAAATTGAGCATCGGCGGTCTTACCCCCGCCATGAAGATGAATGTGGCCGTATGAGTGCCATATCAACGGCCCGCAAAACGGAGAGAGCTACCCAGTCGCCATTCGCGACGGGTCAGGCCAGAAAGACGCGCAGGGCGGACTCGAACTCGCGGGGTTTTTCGGCATGCAGCCAGTGCCCCGCACCGGGAATAGATGCGAACCTGGCTTTGGGAAACAGGGCGCGGATCTGCGGATAGGCCTCGCGCGGCACATAGGCGGACAGCGCGCCTGACAGAAACAGGGCAGGGCCGTCAAATTGGCCTGTGATGTCGGGCCACCCGGTGATCTTGTCCATCTCGGCAGCCAGAACATCCAGATTAAGCCGCCAGCGCCGCCCTGGAATATCCAGCGACTGCAGCAGGAATGCCCGCGTAGAGGGATCTGTGACACATGGGGCAAGTTGGGCATCGCTGCGCCGGCTGACGGTGGCCAGATCGACCGCGCGCATCGCGTCTATCAGCGGCGTCTGGCTGTGGCCATAGACCAGCGGCGCGATATCGGCGATCACCAGCCGGTTGACGGCCTGGGAATGTGTCAGCGCCAGAACCATCGCCGCCTTGCCGCCCATCGAATGGCCCAGCACATCGGCCCGCCCGCCATGGGCCGCGATGACCTGCGCCAGATCCTCCGCCAGATCGGCATAGCTGTGGCTGTCGGTCCAGGGGCTGTCGCCGTGATTGCGCATATCGACGGTGATCACCTGGCGGCTGTCCGACAGCCGCTTGGCAATCACGCCCCAGTTGCGCGCCGATCCGAACAGCCCATGGGCGATCAGCAATGGCGGGTTATCGGTGGCGGGGCCGGTCAGGATCGTGTTCAGCATGGATCATCAATACCGCCGGGAATGCCGAAAAACCAGCGGGGGCGTCGGCCCCCGCCGCGCGATATGTCTTACAGGCCGGGATAGACCGGGAACTTGGCGCACAGATCCAGAACCTGGGATTTGACCTTTTCTTCCACGGCGGCGTTGCCGTCTTCGCCATTGGCGGCCAACCCGTCGACCACTTCGGTGATCCAGTCGGCGATCTGGCGGAACTCTGCCTCGCCGAAGCCGCGTGTGGTGCCCGCCGGGGTGCCAAGGCGAACGCCGGATGTCACGAAGGGTTTTTCAGGATCAAACGGAATGCCGTTCTTGTTACAGGTGATATGGGCGCGGCCCAGGGCCTTTTCGGTGGCATTGCCCTTGACGCCCTTGGGACGCAGATCGACCAGCAGAACATGCGTATCGGTGCCGCCCGTAACGATATCCAGCCCGCCCTTCATCAACTGATCGGCCAGCGCCTGCGCATTCCTGATCACCTGCGCGGCATAGTCTTTGAATTCGGGGCGCAGCGCCTCGCCAAAGGCCACGGCCTTGCCTGCGATCACATGCATCAGCGGGCCGCCCTGAATGCCGGGGAAGATCGCCGAGTTGACCTTTTTCGCGATCTCTTCGTTATTGGTCAGGATCATGCCGCCGCGCGGGCCGCGCAGTGTCTTGTGCGTGGTTGTCGTGGCCACATCGGCATAGGGGAAAGGCGAGGGATGCTGCCCGCCCGCCACCAGACCGGCAAAATGCGCCATATCCACCATCAGCCAGGCGCCCACGCTGTCGGCAATCTTGCGCATCCTGGCGAAATCGACCTGGCGCGGAATGGCCGACCCGCCGGCCACGATCAGTTTGGGCTTATGTTCGGTGGCCAGTTCCTGGATCTGGTCGTAATCGATCATGCTGTCCTGTTTGCGAACGCCGTATTGGATGGCGTTGAACCACTTGCCCGACTGGTTGGGCTTGGCGCCATGCGTCAGGTGGCCGCCCGCATCCAGTGACATGCCCAAAATCGTATCGCCCGGCTGCAGCAGCGCGGTATAGACGCCCTGATTGGCCTGGCTGCCCGAATTGGGCTGCACATTGGCGAATTCACAGCCGAACAGTTGCCTGGCGCGGTCGATCGCCAGATTTTCGGCGATATCGACGAACTGGCACCCCCCGTAATAGCGTTTGCCAGGATAACCTTCGGCATATTTGTTGGTCATGACCGAGCCTTGGGCCTCCATCACCGCGCGCGATACGATGTTTTCGGACGCGATCAGTTCGATCTCGTCGCGCTGGCGGCCCAGCTCTTGCTGGATGGCGCGGGCGATTTCGGGGTCGCGGCTGGCAAGGGATTCGGTGAAAAATCCGGCATCGCGGTGGGAAATGGTCATGGGGTTCTCCTGAGGGCAGCGGAATTGGCCTGTGTGTAGCCAATCCAGCGGCACAGCAAAAGAGGGGTTTGGCGCATAATGATGTTGAACAGAATGGAGGCCTGCCCGGATCAGACCACCGTGAATTGACCCATCATGCCTGCATCCTCATGTTCGAGGATGTGACAGTGATACATATAGGGGTGCACCGGATCGGCAAAATCGGTGAATGACAGGGCCAGTTCCACTGTTTCATCGGGGGCCACCAGAACCACATCCTTCAGCCCGGCTTCGCGCGGGGCGGGTGGTGTGCCGTTGCGTGACAGTATGCGGAACTGCACGTCATGGATATGGATCGGGTGCAGCATCTGCGTGGTGTTTTCCCAGACCCAGGTTTCGGTTGCCCCCAGTGGCACCGTCAGGTCGATCCGCTCCATTGCCATCTGGGCACCGTTGATGGTGAAGTTCCCCATCATTCCCATCCCGGTCATCGCCAGCCTGAAATGCCGCGTTTCACCATCGGGCTGAGCGGGCGGTGGCAGGTCGGCCAGTCTTTCGGGCAGGGTCGGGGCGGGTGCATAGCCCTTGCGGGGGCGAATTTCCATCACATCCGCCACGCCGAAACTGCCCATCACCAGCACTTCCGAGGCGTAGACTTCGCTGCGCAGCAGGGCAGGTGCGCCATTATCGACGTTCACGATGAACTCGGCGCGCTCTCCGGGACTCATCAGCGCCTCAGTCAGGGCGACGGGGGCCGACAAGAGCCCGCCATCGGAAGCGATCTGATGAAAACTGCGCCCATCGGAAAAATGCAGCCGATAGAAGCTGCCATTCGATCCGTTCAGGATGCGCAGGCGGATGCGTGGTGCATCGCAATCCAGATACGCGCCGATCTGGCCATTCACCAGCAGGACATCCCCCACCATTCCGGCCATATTGTCATGCATCGTGGGCGCATAGGGTATCTGATGGTTCGCGTCAAAGCGACGATCCTGCAAAACCAATGTAAAGTCATCCACGCCATAACTGCGTGGCAGCGGCAGCAGGGCCTCTTCGTCGTCATCTATCCGGATGACACCAGCCATACCCGCCCAGACATGGCGGGCAGTGGCGTGCATCCGATGGCCGTGGAACCAGAAGGTGCCGGCACGCTGGCGCAGGTCGAATACGGGCGACCAGGTTTCACCAGGTGCAACCATCTGGTGTGGCCCGCCATCCATCACAGCCGGCAGGTGCAGGCCGTGCCAGTGCAGCGTCATTTCTTCGTTCAGGTTGTTGATCACGTTCATCTGCAGTCGCTCACCGGCCCGCGCTGACAGGACCGGGCCCAGGTAATCGGCATTGATCCCGATCGTGTCGGTGATCTTGCCGGCAAAAAACTCGCTCTGGCCGGGACGGGTGGTCAGATCGAAAATCCGGCGGCCCTGTTCGATGCGGCCCGTATCAAGCGGTGGCAGCGTCAGCGGTCGATCCGCCGCCGCCGCGGCATGTGCCGGGCGCGGTCGAAACAGTGCGGGCGCGGACATCGCGCTGACGGCCAGTCCTGACAAAAGGGCCCGGCGGGTCAATGCAGACTGAGACATCTGGCGGTACTTTCCTGCTAGAATGAAACCTTGGCCGGTTGCAGGGCTTGTCTTCCCTGCGTGCACAGGGGAACATGCGGGCCAACCATAAGGCGGTCCAGAGGAAA
Organism: Actibacterium sp.; assembly: GCF_055134745.1. NCBI lineage: Bacteria > Pseudomonadati > Pseudomonadota > Alphaproteobacteria > Rhodobacterales > Roseobacteraceae > Actibacterium > Actibacterium sp. The sequence goes on along the minus strand of NZ_JBSRVX010000010.1, from coordinate 15,338 downwards.
ATACAGTGCAGCGCATCACATTCATGGCAAGTGACAGCGATGCTGCCGCGGTGGCCAGAGCGACGCTGGGCGCGCGCTACGGCAATGGACCGGTGTCCCAGGCCGATATCATCGTTGCGCTGGGCGGGGACGGGTTCATGTTGCAGACCCTGCATGCGACGCAGCATCTGGATATTCCGGTTTACGGCATGAATTGTGGCACCGTCGGTTTCCTGATGAATGAGTATCAGGAACCGGATCTGCTGGAGCGGCTGTCCGCTGCCGTGGAAGAGGTCATTCATCCACTGAAGATGCGCGCCATCGCCCCCGATGGCACCATCCGCGAGGCGCTGGCCATCAACGAGGTGTCCTTGTTGCGTGCCGGGCCGCAAGCGGCCAAGCTGCGCATATCCATTGATGGCAAGGTGCGGCTGGATGAACTTGTCTGCGACGGGGCGCTGGTTTCCACGCCGGCGGGATCGACGGCCTATAACTATTCCGCGCATGGGCCTATCCTGCCGATCGGGTCAGATGTTCTGGCCCTGACGGCGATGGCGGCATTCCGGCCCCGGCGCTGGCGCGGGGCATTGTTGCCCAGCAGCGCGCATGTGCGTTTCGACGTGCTGGAACCGTCGAAACGCCCGGTCATGGCAGATGCCGATAGTCGGGCAGGCGGGAACGTCGTATCTGTCGAGATCACCAGCGAGGCGGCGATCCGGCATCGCATACTGTTCGATCCCGGCCACGGGCTGGAAGAGCGCCTGATCCGTGAACAGTTCGTCTAGCCCCGGCCGTTGCCGTTCCAGCCTTCGCGTTTACGATAGAGCGTTGACGGCGACACATCCAGAACCCGCGCGGCCTTGGGCACCGATCCGCCGTGCTGGGCGATGGTTTCCTCGATCACCAATTGTTCAATTTCGGCCAGTGTCTTGCCAACCAGCCCGCCCAGTGTGACATGCGGGCGATCGGGCGCGGCAGAGGTTGCGGGGGCTGCGAACTTTTCGCGTTCGTGATGCAGTTCGATCGGCAGCATGTCCAGCGTCAGAACCGGGCCTTCGTTCAACACGACCGCGTGGCGCACGACGTTCAGCAACTGGCGTATATTGCCCGGCCAGGGCAAGCGCAGGAACAGTTTCTTGACCTCGGGCGACAGCCCGGTAAAGCGTCGATTTTCCTCGGATGCGAATCTGGCCAGCGCGTCTTCGGCAATTTCGATCACGTCATCGCCCCGTTCACGCAGCGGTGGCATATGGATCGGCACGACGTGCAGGCGGTAATACAGATCCTCGCGGAACCGTCCGCGGCGGACCTCTTCCATGGGGTCGCGATTGGTGGCGCAGATGATGCGCACATTTACCTTGCGGGCCTTGGGCGCGCCAACCGGCTGAATTGTCGATGTCTGCAGGAACCGCAACAGCTTGGTTTGCAGGTTCAGATCCATTTCGCAGATTTCATCCAGAAACAATGTGCCGCCATCTGCCACCGCGGCCGCGCCCGGCTTGTCGGCGATGGCCCCCGTGAACGACCCTTTCAGATGGCCGAACACCTCTGATTCCAGCAGGTCTCCGGGGATCGCGCCACAGTTCAGCGGCACGAAGGGCCCCGATGCGCGGTGCGAGGCATTATGCACAGCCTGCGCGCAGATTTCCTTGCCGGTGCCGCTTTCGCCGGTGACGAACACGGTGGCCATCGACCTGCCGACAGACCGGATGCGGCCATAGATTTCCGCCATCGCGGATGAACTGCCGACGAATTCACGCAAGGGGCCGGTATCTGCGGCGGGGGCGGGGTCGCCGCGCAACCGCATGGCATCTTGCAGCGCGTTTTCGATCGCGTGCAGAAAACGCTGTTCATTGAAGGGCTTCAGCAGAAATTCATAGGCGCCCATCCGCATCGCCTCGACCGCCAGATTGATCGACCCATTGGCCGTTACGACGATGATCTTGGTCTTTGGACACATATCCAGAAAATCGCGCATCAATTCCAGCCCCGGGCGATCGGGCAGCATCATGTCAAGCAAGACGACATGCGGCGAGTTTTCCTGGAACTTCTGCAGCCCTTCGGCGGCATTGCCGGCTGTCACGACCTCGTGCCCGGCGTTGCGCAAGACTGATTCATAAACCATCTGCAGGCTTGGCGTGTCTTCGATCAGCAATAGCGGTGTCATGATGCGCGTGCCCCCAAACGACTGGCGTAATCTGTCGCAAGGCGTTCCAGCACCTTGTCGATTTCGGCTTCGGCCTGTGGGCCGGTGTCGCGCAAAATCTTGTCATCCTTGGCCTGGGCCGCGGCATTCAGACGCTCGGCAAGGCTTTGAAGATAGTCGGCACCGATCGCGCCGGCCAGCGAAATCAATACATGGGTGCGGGCGCGCAGCAGCGCAAAGTCGCGCTTTGCAAGGCCGGTCCGCATCCCGGTCTTGACCATCGTCAAATCCTGTTCCAGCCGGGCCAGAAGTTCGGCACCGTTCGCATCGCCGGCCAGCGCCAGCAACCGGTCGATATGGATCTGGCTGAAGGGTTTGTCGGGGTTGGCGGTGCAGGGGGGGGGCGGCTGAAGATTGCGCCGCTCCAGCACGGTTGCGATGGCCTGCCCAAAGGATTCCAGGCTCATGATCGGTTTGGCAAGAATACCGTCTGCGCCAGCTTCGTAAATCTCGAACCGGTTGGCCGACAGGACATAGGCGGTGATTGCAAGAATCGGCAATATGCGCACCGTGTCATCTGTTTCGCGGCGGCGCACGGCACGGATCACGTCCAGCCCTGACAGGCGCGGCATCTCGATATCAACCAGTGCCAGATCGAAATGCTGCGCCTCCAGCGCCTCGATCGCGGCCTGTCCATCGGCGGCAATACGGCAATCGGCACCCAGCGTTTCCAGCATCTGCCGCACGACCAACTGGTTTGTCGGGTTATCTTCGGCCACCAGAACGCACCATCCTGCCAGATCGGGCAGGCCGCGCGCGCTGTCGCCCGACAGGCCGGGGGCCCAGGCCGCGCGCGGCAACAGGATCGTCACCTCGGCCCCGCCCTGCGCCACATTGCCGACATCGAGGCGACCCTTGATATGATCGACAAGATCGCGAACGATATGCAGACCCAGACCGGTCCCCGGCGTGGCGCTGTCGGGCGGGCGCCCCTGTTCATCAAACAGCCGCGCCAGGGATGCATCGCTGAAGCCGGGGCCGGTGTCGCGCACAGTCAGGCACAGCGTTTCATGCGCCTGCAACGTAACCAGCAGGCTGACGCGCCCCAGCACGGCGTGCTTCATCGCATTGCCGATAAGATTGGTCAGTATGCGTTCAAGGGCATGCCGGTCGGTTCCGATGATATCGGGCAGGTCATCGTTGCAATCCAGGATGAATTCCAGCCCCTTTTCCCGGGCATGGGCGCTCCACCTGATGCGGATATCTTCCAGAAACGGTGCCAGTCTAAGAATGCCGCCCTGATCTGCGATCAGATCGCTTTCCCCTGTTACCAGTGCCAGCACCTCGCCACTCAGCCTGGCCAGCTGTTCACCGGCGCTGCGGACACGCAGAAGTTGCTGACGCGAGGCCGTGTCAAGCAATGCGGAATCGATAAGGGAAAGCCCGCCCAGGATATCGGCCACGGCATTGCGAATATCATGTCCCAAAAGGGTTGCCCGCTTGACATTGGGCTCCGCGAAATGGGTCTTTCGGTTCTCCGGGTCCTGGGCAGAAGTCACATGTCTATTCCTCGGCCGCCATGTCATGTACTCGGCATGCTGCACGCGCATAGGTTGCACATATCAGGTTTACCGCAGATGAAATTCCGTCTCCACTAGCCAAAAAGGATAGGTTTGCGCGGCCACTATCTATGGCTTGGCGGCAAGGTTCAACTGCTTCAGCGCATCGGTGATTTCATCCAGAATTGCCGGGTCGTCGATCGTCGCCGGGGGTTTGAACGGTGCACCATCGGCGATTTTCGCCATTATGCCGCGCAGGATCTTGCCCGACCGGGTTTTGGGCAACCGATCCACGACACAGGCCAGACGGAAGGCGGCCACGGGGCCGATCCTGTCACGGATCAGGGCGATGCATTCCTTCACGATCTGGTCATGCGGCCGATCCACGCCCTTGGTCAGACATAAAAAGCCCAGTGGTGCCTGCCCCTTCAACGCATCGCTTATTCCGATCACGGCACATTCGGCGACATCGGGATGGCTGGCCAGAACCTCTTCCATTGCGCCGGTAGACAGGCGATGGCCCGCCACGTTGATCACATCATCTGTGCGCGCCATGATGTAGAGATAGCCATCCGCATCGACATAGCCCGCATCGCCCGTTTCATAATAGCCCGGGAAATGATCCAGATAGGATTTTCGGAACCGGTCAGCGGCATTCCACAATGTCGGCAAGGTGCCCGGCGGCAGGGGCAGCTTGATTGCAATCGCACCCAGTTGCCCCGCCGCGACGGGGTGCCCGCCTTCATCCAGAACGTGCACGTCATATCCGGGCATCGCAACACTGGGCGAGCCGATCTTGACGGGCAGCTTATCCAGGCCCAGCGGATTGGCCGCGATGGCCCAGCCGGTTTCGGTCTGCCACCAATGGTCGATCACCGGCACGCCAAGTTTGTTCTGGGCCCAGATGATGGTATCCGGATCGGCGCGTTCGCCGGCCAGAAAGACGGCCTTCAGGCCAGACAGATCGAATTTCTTGATGAATTCACCATCGGGATCATCGCGCTTGACCGCGCGCAGGGCGGTTGGGGCTGTAAAGAATGCCTTGACGCCATGCTGCGCGATGATGCGCCAGAAGGTGCCGGCATCGGGCGTGCCCACAGGCTTGCCTTCGAACACGATGGTGGTATTGCCGTGGATCAGCGGACCATAGCAGATATAGCTGTGCCCCACGACCCAGCCGACATCGGACGCCGCCCAGAACACATCGCCCGGCGCCACGTCATAGATGTTCTTCATCGTCCAGTTCAGCGCCACCAGATGCCCGCCTGTCGCGCGCACGACGCCCTTGGGCTGGCCGGTGGTGCCGGATGTGTACAGGATATAGGCCGGGTGGTTGCCTTCCACGGGAACGCAATCGGCGGGTTCGGCATCGGCCTGAAACCCGTGCCAATCCAGATCGCGCCCTTCGGTCAGGTGCGCGACTTCTTGTTCACGCTGAAAGATCACACAAAAATCGGGCTTGTGGCGGGCCTGTTCGATGGCGCTGTCCAGCAACGGCTTGTAATGCACCACGCGGCCCGGTTCGATCCCGCAGGATGCGGCGAGAATGCATTTGGGCGCGGCGTCGTCGATCCGTACCGCCAGCTCATGGGCGGCAAAGCCGCCGAAAACGACCGAATGGATCGCCCCCAGCCGGGCGCAGGCCAGCATGGCCTCCAGCGCTTGCGGGATCATCGGCATATAGATGATCACGCGGTCGCCCTTGGTCACGCCACGTGCACGCAAGGCGCCGGCCAGCAGGGCCACACGGTCACGCAGATCGTGATAGGTGATATGCTGGACCGTGCCGGTAACCGGGCTGTCGTGGATGATGGCGGCCTGATCGCCGCGCCCGGCGGCGACATGGCGATCTACGGCATTCCAGCAGGTGTTGACCATGCCGTCAGCAAACCAGTCATAGAAGGGGGCGTTTTCGGCGAACAACGCCATTGATGGCATGCGGTCCCAGTCAATGGTGCTGGCGGCCTGCATCCAGAATGCTTCGGGATCGGCTTGCCAGGCCGCATAAGTATCGCGATATGTCATCGTGCAGATCTCCTCCCTCTCTGCATGAAGTCCGGGATGACGGGCGCTAACCGTAATGCGCCACAGGTGTGCCCGCCAATGCGGCCATGTTCAACAATCCGCGCGCGGTAATCGAGGGCGTGACGATATGCGCCCGGTTACCCATCCCCATCAGGATCGGCCCTACCTCCAGCCCGCCTGCGCGCATTTTCAGAATGTTGCGCACGCCGCTGGCGGCGTCGGTATTGGCAAAGACCAGAACGTTGGCGGCACCTTCCAGGCGGCTGTGCGGGAAAATGCGTTCGCGCAGTTCGGGGTCCAGGGCGGCATCAATGTGCATTTCGCCCTCATAGGCGAAATCGACCTCTTGCAGGGCCAGGATCTCCATCGCGGCTCGCATGCGCCGGCCTGAATCGCAATCGAGATTGCCGAACTGGGAATGTGAACACATTGCGATATTGGGCACCATCCCAAAGCGGCGCACATGGCGCGCGGCACCGATCACCGTATCCGCGATCTGTTCGGGGGTCGGTTCGAAATTGATCTGGGTATCGGCGACGAAAAGCGGCCCATCTTCCAGGATCATCAAGGACAGAGCGCCAACCGGGCGCAGGCCATCACGCGCCAGAACCTGGCGGACATAGTTCAGATGCCACAGATATTGGCCGAAGGTGCCGCATATCATGCTGTCAGCCTCGCCGCGATGCACCATAACGGCGGCGATCGCGGTGGAATTGGTGCGCATGATGGCCTTGGCCAGATCGGGGGTGACGCCGCGGCGCGCCATCAGATCGTGATAGGTGCCCCAATATTCGCGGTAACGCGGATCGTTTTCGGGGTTCACGATCTGGTAATCCACATCAGGGCGGATTGTCAGGCCGGCGCGGGCAGATCTGTGCGCGATCACCTCTGGCCGGCCGATCAGGATCGGGCGGTCGGTGGTTTCCTCGATCATCGCCTGGGCCGCGCGCAGAACGCGCTCGTCTTCGCCTTCGGCAAAGACGATATGGCGTTCGGCCTGGGCAGCGGCTGCGAAAACCGGGCGCATCAGCATGGCGGATTTGAAGACTGATCCGTCCAGCGTTTCCTTGTAGGCCTCCAGATCCGCAATCGGGCGGGCGGCCACGCCCGATGCCATGGCGGCCCGCGCGACCGCCGGGGCGATGGCGCCGATCAGGCGCGGATCAAACGGTTTGGGGATCAGGTAATCAGGGCCGAAGGTCAGCTTTTCGCCCTGATAGGCGGCGGCGGCCTCGGCGCTGGTGGTGGCGCGGGCCAGGGCGGCGATGGCCTCGACACAGGCGACCTTCATTTCGTCGTTGATCTCGGTCGCGCCCACATCCAGCGCGCCGCGGAAGATAAACGGGAAACACAGCACGTTATTGACCTGATTGGGATAATCCGACCGCCCGGTGGCGATCAGCGCGCCCGGCGCGGCCTCGCGGGCGAGTTCGGGCATGATCTCGGGCACAGGGTTGGCCAGGGCAAAGATGATCGGATCCTTGGCCATCTTGCGAACCATGTCCTGGGTCAGCAGGCCGGGGCCGGACACGCCCAGAAAAAGATCCGCCCCCTCCATCGCATCCATCGTCGTGCGCATATCGGTTTCACGGGCGAATTCGCGTTTTTCGGGGTTCAGGTCATTGCGGCCTGAATGCACGACGCCCTTACTGTCGAGCATGGTGATGTTTTCACGCTTCACCCCCATAACAATCAGCATCTTCAGACAGGCCACACCGGCCGCTCCGGCGCCAAGACCGACGACCTTGATATCTTCGAATTTCTTGCCCGCCACGCGCAGCGCGTTGGTCGCGGCGGCAGCCGTGACGATGGCGGTGCCGTGCTGGTCGTCGTGAAAGACCGGAATCTTCATGCGTTCGCGGCACAGCCGTTCGACGATGAAGCATTCAGGCGATTTGATATCTTCCAGGTTGATCGCGCCAAAGGTGGGTTCCAGCGCGCAGACGATATCGGCCAGCTTGTGGGGGTCGGCCTCGTTCACCTCGATGTCGAAACAGTCGATATTGGCGAATTTCTTGAACAGGACCGCCTTGCCCTCCATCACGGGTTTGGAGGCCAGCGCGCCGATATCGCCCAGGCCCAGAACGGCGGTGCCGTTGCTGATCACCGCCACCATATTGGCGCGAGAGGTGTAAAGCGCGGCTGTCTGCGGGTCAGCGGCGATTTCAAGACAGGCCTCGGCCACGCCGGGGGAATAGGCCAGTGACAGGTCGCGCCCGTTGGCCAGTGGTTTGGTTGCACGCACCTCCAGCTTTCCGGGCTTGGGATTGGCGTGATAATACAGCGCTGCGTGGCGGGCCGCGTCTGATTTGGCTTTGTCCATCGGGACACCTCTGCAAAATGGTTTAGCGTTAAACTAAACGAAATTCCCTTGCCGCGCCACATGTCCGGGCGGGCTTTGCCGTGGTTTCGCAGATTCCGCCGATTTGCGCCAGTCCGAACCGCTATTGCATGCGGGCGGACTTGCATCCCGTCTTGTGCCGCAGCAGACTGCCGGTCAGGAAAGGGGCCCCCATGACATTGCTTGATGCTGCCCGCAAGGTTCGTGAAAACGCCTATGCACCCTATTCCGGCTTTGCGGTCGGGGCGGCGCTGCGCACTGAAAGTGGCGCGATCTTCACCGGATGCAATGTGGAAAACGCCGCCTTCCCCGAAGGCACCTGTGCCGAGGCTGGCGCCATCGCCGCCATGTGTGCAGCGGGAGAGAGGCGTATCGCCGAACTGGCGGTGATCGCCGATGGCCCCAAGCCCGTGCCGCCCTGCGGTGGCTGCCGTCAGAAACTGGCCGAATTCGGCACAGGCGATACAGTGGTCATCATGGCGACCCTTGAAGGGGCCCAGCTGCGCAAGACGCTGAACGAGCTGTTGCCCGGCGCCTTCGGCGCAGCCCAGTTGGGGCAGGTCTGACCATGGATGCCCGCACGATCATCGCCAGGCTGCGCGACGAACAGCGCCTGAGTGCGGCCGAGATCGAATGGTTCGCGCGCGGTCTGGCGGATGGCGGGGTGACGGATGCCCAGGCCGGGGCTTTTGCAATGGCCGCGCTGTTGAACGGGCTGGTCAAGGATGAACGCATCGCCTTGACGCGGGCCATGCGCGACAGCGGGCAGGTCTTGCACTGGGATCTGCCAGGGCCGGTTCTGGACAAGCATTCGACGGGGGGGATCGGCGATTGCGTCTCGCTGCTGCTGGCACCCGCGCTGGCGGTTTGCGGGGCCTATGTGCCGATGGTGGCTGGCAGGGGGCTGGGCCATACCGGCGGTACGCTGGACAAGCTGGAAGCGATCCCGGGCTATCGGTGCGACATTCCGGCGGACCGGCTGCGCGAGGTGACGGCCAGCATCGGTTGCGCGATTGTCAGCGCCACGGCCGATGTCGCTCCTGCCGACAAGCGGCTTTACGCGATCCGTGACGTGACCGGCACGGTGGAAAGCATCGACCTGATCACGGCGTCGATCCTGTCGAAAAAGCTGGCCGCGGGCTTGGAGGGGCTGGTGCTGGATGTGAAGGTCGGGTCGGGCGCTTTCATGAAGGATATCGAGGCGGCCGAGGAACTGGCAGAGGCCTTGGTGACCACCGCGCAGGGGCTGGGCTGCATGACCACCGCGCTGATCACGGATATGAGCCAGCCGCTGATCGCCAGTGCCGGCAATGCGCTGGAGGTGATCGAGGTGATGGAAACCCTGACCGGCACCGGCGTGACCCCTGCGCTCTGGGATCTGACCTGCGCGCTGGGCGGCGAGGTGCTGGCGCTGGGCGGTCTGGCCGCCGATGCCGGCGATGGGGCCGGGCGCATCGCGCAGGCGCTGGAAAGCGGCGCCGCCGCCGAACGGTTCGGCGAAATGGTGGCCGAACTGGGCGGGCCGGTCGATTTCGTCGAACGCTGGCCCGACCGTCTTCCATCTGCCCCGGTCCTGCGCGAGGTTCTGGCCGGGCAATCGGGCGTGATCGAGGCGATCGACGGGCAGGTGCTGGGCATGGCCGTGGTCGAACTGGGCGGCGGACGCAAGCGGGGTGGCGACAAGATAAATCCGTCGGTCGGGCTGTCGGAAATGGCCCCCCTGGGCGAGATTGTTTCACCCGATCTGCCGCTGGCGATCATTCATGCCGCCAGTGCCGCCGATGCCGATGCCGCCGAGGCGGCCGTGCGCGGCGCCTTTCGCATCGGCAACGCACATCCCGCCATACCGCCGCTGATACACCGAAGGCTGCGCTGATGGCGCGCGCTTTTCTGATCGTGATGGATTCGGTGGGTTGTGGCGGTGCGCCCGATGCGGGACGGTTTTTCAACGGGGCGCGGCCAGATACCGGTGCGAATACGCTGGCCCATATCGCGCAATACTGTGCCACCGTGCGGCCAAAGGGTCCGCTGGCCCTGCCCAATCTTGATGCTTTGGGTCTGGGTGCAGCCATAGCATTGGCTTCTGGCGATGCCGCGCCAGGGCTGGGGGTGGTGCCTGCGGGGCTGTGGGGGGCGGCTATTGAAACATCCCCGGGCAAGGACACGCCATCGGGCCATTGGGAACTGGCGGGCGTGCCGGTGCCGTGGGACTGGCACTATTTCCCCGACAGCGTGCCCGCGTTTCCGCCCGATCTGGTCGCGACGGTCTGCCACCTGGCGGGCACGGATGGCATTCTGGGCAACTGCCATGCCTCGGGCACTGAAATCGTTGCGCGGCTGGGGGCTGATCATATGCGCACGGGCTGGCCGATCTGTTATACCTCGGCCGACAGTGTGTTCCAGATCGCCGCGCATGAGGGCACATTCGGGCTGGACCGGCTGCAGGCCCTGTGTGCCGCCCTTGCGCCGCATCTGCACAGGATGCGTGTCGGGCGGGTGATCGCGCGCCCCTTTGTGGGCACGCCTGAAACCGGCTTTGTGCGCACTGGCAACCGCCATGACTATGCCATCGCTCCGCCCGCCCCGACCTTGTGCGATCATGTGCAGGGGGCAGGAGGCAGGGTGCATGCCGTGGGCAAGATCGGTGACATCTTTTCCATGCAGGGCATCGACGACGTGCGCAAGGGCACCGATGCAGAGCTGATGCAGCATCTGATCGGGCTGATCGGCAGCGCCGAGCCGCGCAGCCTGACATTCGCCAATTTCGTGGAATTCGACAGCCTTTACGGCCACCGCCGCGACCCCGCCGGATATGCCGCGGCGCTGGAATGGTTCGATGCGCAACTGCCGCGTCTTTACGCTGCCGTTCGCCCCGGAGACCTGATCCTGTTCACCGCCGATCATGGCAATGATCCGACCTGGCCGGGCACCGATCATACCCGCGAAAGGGTGCCGGTGCTGGGATATGGCGTGGGTCAGCGCGCGCTGGGGCTGATCGGCTTTCGCGATGTGGCCGGTCTGGTGGCCGACCATCTGGGCCTTGCGCCACAATCCTGATCAAACCGGAGCTTGCCCATGCCTGACCTTGTGACTGTTGTCGATCATCCGCTAGTCCAGCACAAGCTGACGCTGATGCGCGACAAGACGACATCAACCGCCGGGTTCCGGCAGTTGTTGCGCGAGATATCGCATTTGCTGGCCTATGAGGTGACGCGCGATCTGGACATGACCACCCGGCGGATCGAAACGCCCTTGCAGGTAATCGACGCCCCCATACTGGATGGCAAGAAGCTGGCGCTGATATCCATCCTGCGGGCGGGTAACGGGTTGCTGGATGGTATTCTGGATCTTATCCCTGCAGCGCGGGTCGGCTTTGTCGGGCTGTATCGCGACGAGGGGACGCTGAAACCCGTGCAGTATTATTTCAAGGTGCCCGACCGTCTGGAAGAACGCGCCACGATTGTGGTGGATCCGATGCTGGCTACGGGGAATTCGGCGGTCGCGGCGGTTGATCTGCTCAAACAGGCCGGTGCGGCGAATATCCGCTTCCTGTGTCTGCTGGCCGCGCCTGAAGGTATAGCCTGCATGACACAGGCGCATCCGGATGTGCCGATCGTCACAGCATCTGTGGACGAGCGTCTGAATGACCATGGATATATTGTTCCGGGCCTAGGGGATGCGGGTGATCGCATGTATGGCACAAAATAAGGGAAATGTCGCTTTACCTCTTGTAGGCGATTAGGCATCATACCCCCATATGTTGTGGGGATGTTATGCGAACCTATCCGATTCTTCTTGCGCTGGCCTTTTTGGTTGCCGGATCATCTGTGGCATTGGCGCAGGCCCTGAACGATGACAGCGGGCCTGCCGAACTTCCGCCGGCAAGCTATACCGGCACGCAATATGTCGACAGCAAGGGCTGCGTCTATATCCGGGCAGGCTATGCTGGCAAGGTGAACTGGGTGCCGCGCGTCAGCCGCGATCGCACGGTGATGTGCGGTTTCAAACCGACGATGGCGGCAACTGCGCCGGTGCCCGCCCCGGCCCCGCAACAGCCCGCTTCTGTATCGGTGGCGCCAAAGCCGGTTCAGACCGTTGCCGCGCCCAAGCCTGCCGCCCCGGTGGTTGTCATCCCTGTCGCCCCCGCAGTCGCGGCCACGGTGACCCCACCTGCGCCGGTGGCCAAGCCGGTTGCAAATGTGGCGCCCGCCGCAACCAAACCTGCCGCCCCGTTACGGCTGACCGTCACCGCCGCCGCCGTTGCGCCGGCGCGGTTCTCGGTTCCCAAGGGCTATGTCGTGGCCTGGAAAGATGACCGTCTGAACCCGCGGCGCGGGCAGGGCACCGCGACCGGGCAGGCGCAAATGGATATGGTCTGGACGCGCGAGGTTCCCGCGCGGCTGGTTGCCGGTGCCGCAAAGGCCGGGTTGACCCAGCCATATGCCGTGCCCGCCCGCCCGACAATGCGCGTTTCGACCAAGACCCCGTCGGCCAATACGGCAGTGCCGCGGCCTGCTGCCCCTGCACAGGGCGCAAATTATCTGCAGGTCGGATCGTTTGGCGTGCCGTCAAATGCCAGCACTACCGCCGCGCGTCTGCAGGCGATGGGGTTGCCGGTGCAGGTGCGCCCGGCGGTGATACGCGGCAAGCCATTGCAGATTGTTCTTGCCGGGCCGTTTGGCGACCCCGACCGGCTGGGACGGGCGCTGGCCGCCGTGCGCGGGGCAGGTTTCCGCGATGCCTTTGTGCGCCGCTAGGGTCAGCCGCCGCAGATCGCCTGCAACCTGATCCAGTCCGCATCCGACAACAGCGGCTCGAACACCTTGCCGCGCATGGGATCGCCTTCGATCAGGGGCAGCACGGTTTCGCCCGATACATCCAGCGCATAGGCATAAGGCGTGGATGGCACGCGCGCCGTGGCGAAGCGCGCCAGCAGCATATCGTCGGGCACCCTGGCAGGTGGCTTGGTCAACAGGGCCTCGGCGTAACCTTGCAGTGAAGCGCGCGGAAGCCCCCCGGTTGTCAGCAGTTTCAGGCTGGCCACCGGCCCCAGCGACCATAACAGGCTGTTCAGAGGGTCGGCCATGGTTGCGCGGCTGCGCTCGGCCAGGATAAAGCCCGCCGCGACCGAGGCATCTTCATGGTCTTCGACGACAGACCGGCCCAGAAGAACGATCTGCCCGGGCAGATGGGCCGACCCCGACAGACCCGAGGGCAAAACCACGATGCTGCCGCCGCCCGGCAGCAACCGCCGTGCCAGACGCGCCAGCGCCTTGTCACCGCCGGGGCTGTGGCAAGCCGCCCCTGACAAGCGGGTGATATCTGCCAGAAGGCTTTGGCCAATATTGGCGCGGATGGTGGCGGGCACCGCCGCCACGGTATGCCGCCGCAAGGCACCGGGCATCCAGAAAACCAGCACCGCCAGAACCAGCATCAGCGCCGAGCCCATCACGATCAGGCGCAGCCGTCCCTGCCGCGGGCGGGTCCGGGCAATGGCGGCACGGACCTTTTCTATTGCGGCGATCATGGTGGTGTCGTCGATTTCCAGCTGTTCTTCGCTGTCATCGCCGGGCGTATAAAGTGCGGGGGTTGCGCCAGGGTTCAGCCGCGTGACCGCCGCCAGCGACCAATGCGTCAGCGCCTGGGCGCGATTGTCGGAAATAACCAGCGAGGCCTCGCCAAAAGATACGATGACATCACGGCGCTGGGCCGAAGATGTCGCACGCCATAACCCGGGAGATTCCAGCCTTTGATATTGTGAAAGTGCCGTCATGCGGCCGCACCTGCCCCGGTTGCCTGCTGTTTTGCCGGTATGATAGCGGTTCGCGCAGGGCGTCACAATCGGGCGTTACGGGCTTGGCCGACGCGCGACGCGCGGCTAGGTTGCGGCCATGATCATTTCCCGCGGACGACGCTATATATTTGTTCATATCCCCAAGACCGGCGGCACGGCGATGTCGCTGGCACTGGAGGCGCGGGCGATGGCCGATGACATTCTAATCGGCGACACGCCCAAGGCCGTGCGGCGTCGGGCGCGGCTGCAGGGGGTGCAAACCGCGGGGCGGTTGTGGAAACATTCGCGCCTGCGCGACATTTACGGGTTGCTCAGCCCAGAGGAGGTGCGCGATTTCTTCAGCTTCACGCTGGTGCGCAATCCCTGGGATCGCGTGGTCAGCTATTATCACTGGCTGCGGGATCAGTCGTTTGACCATCCGGCGGTCGGGCTGGCCAAGGGGCATGATTTCAGCGGTTTTCTTGCCCAGCCCCATACCCGGGCCAGTCTAGGGGCGGAAACCTATGGCAGCTATATGCTGGATGCGGCCATGAAAGAGCGGTGCGATGCCTTTGTGCGGCTGGAACATCTGCGGGCCGATCTGGCCGTGGTCGAGGCTCACCTTGGCTTTCGGTTGGGCGATATTGAACCTGCCAACCGTTCAGCGCGTGCGACCGATTACCGGCGATATTACAGCGAAACAGATGCCGATCTGGTGGCGCGGTTATGTGCGGCGGATATCGCGCGGTTCGGGTATGGGTTTGATGATGCCGCGCGGGCCGGATAAGCTGTTGTCGCGTCGGCCCGCCTGGTGCGGCGGGCCGGGTCGTAATCTGGCGTCATGGCCTGATCAGGCGGCCTTTTGGGTCGCGGCGAAGCGGGAATAGAATGTTTCCTGCTTTGTGGCGATATCGCGCAACAGGGAAGGCGCGGCAAAGCGCGCGCCATGGGCCGATTGCAGAGCGTCACACAGTGCAACCGCCTTTCCGGCCCCGATGATATCCAGCCAGCTGAACGGCCCGCCCGACCACGGCGCAAAGCCCCAGCCCAGGATCGCGCCGACATCGCCTTCGCGGATATCCATCAGCACGCCTTCTTCCAGCGCGCGCACGGCTTCCAGCACCTGGGCGAACAGCAGACGGTGCTGCACGTGGGTAACGTCGGGCTGATCGGCAGCAGGCGGGTATTTGTCGGCCAGACCGGGCCACAACAACCCGCGCTTGCCCTTGTCGTCATAGTCGTAAAAGCCCGCGCCTGCCTTGCGCCCCATCCGGCCCTGATCGGCCATCCAGAACAGCACCTCATCGATCGCCCCGTCGGGATAGGCATCGCCCATCGCCGCGCGGGTGGCCTTGGCGATTTTCACGCCCAGATCAATGGATGTTTCATCGACCAGTTGCAGCGGCCCGACCGGCATCCCCAACTGACGCGCCGCATTTTCCACCATCGCGGGGGCCACCCCTTCGGCCACCATGCGGATACCTTCGTTGATATAGGGGATGATGCAACGATTGG
>NZ_JBSRVX010000009.1:0-17959 GCF_055134745.1 Actibacterium sp. | reverse complement strand
CGCGCGGCACGATCACGTCGATATATTGCGTCGCGCGCAGCATTTCCGACACCGCCGCCCGGTCGCGCGTCGGCACCAGCTGGATCGCATCCACCGGCAACCCGGCCTGTTTCAGCCCCGCAACCATGCAGTCATGGATCAGCGCGCTGGAATGAAAACTTTCCGACCCGCCGCGCAAAATCACCGCATTGCCCGATTTCAGGCACAGCGCGCCCGCATCCGCCGTCACATTGGGGCGGCTTTCATAAATCACACCAATCACGCCCAGCGGCGTGCGCACCCGGCGAATATTCAACCCCGAGGGCATATTCCAATCGGCGATGACCTGCCCCACCGGATCGTCCTGTGCCGCCACGGCGCGCAAGCCATCCACGATACCGCGAATACGGCCCTCGTCCAGCGCCAGCCGGTCCATCATCGCCGGGCTCAGCCCCTTGTCGGCGCCAAAGGCCTGATCTTTTGCATTGGCGGCGATGATCTCGGCCCGCCGGGCCCATACCATATCGCCCGCCGCCAGCAGCGCCGCCGCCTTGCGCCCGGAATCGGCCCAGGCCAGTTCAGCCGCCGCCGCCCGCGCGCGCGCGCCGATATCTGCCATCATCGCAGGAATATCGTTCATGTCTTTCATCGCCCGGCCCTTCTTCTTGGCCCAAATACTCGCGCCGCAGGCATCCGCGCTCAAATCACCATATCGTCGCGATGGATAAGCGCGGCCCGCCCCGGATAGCCCAGAATGGCCTGAATGTCACGCGACTGACAGCCCTTGATCGCCTTGACCTCGGCGGCGGTATAGCGCGTCAGCCCCTTGCCCAGCACCGCCCCGCCCGCATCGACGATCGCCACCGGATCGCCCCGCCCGAACGTGCCGGAAACCCCGGTCACACCGGCAGGCAACAGCGACTTGCCGCGATGCAACGCGCCCGCGGCGCCTGCATCGACGATGATCTCGCCCCGCGTCTTCATCGCGGCGATCCAACGCTTGCGCGCCGTTTGCGGGTCGTCCTTGGGCAGGAACCATGTGGCATTGGCCCCGGCGGCCAGGGCGGCCAGCGGGTTCATCACCGCACCCTGGGTGATGGCCATGGCACAACCCGCGCCGGTAGCGGTCTTGGCCGCGATCAGCTTGGTCTTCATGCCGCCGCGTGACAGGGCCGATGCGGCATCGCCCGCCATCGCCTCAATCTGCGGCGTGATGTCCTCGATCACATCGAACCGGCGCGCGGCGGGGTCCAGCGCCGGGCTGGCGGTATAGAACCCGTCCACATCCGACAGCAGCACCAGCTGATCTGCGCCCACCGTCACCGCCACCTGCGCGGCCAGCCGGTCATTGTCGCCAAAGCGGATCTCGTCTGTGGCGATGGTGTCGTTTTCATTCACGATCGGCACCACGCCAAAGCTGACCAGTTGTTCCATCGTATTGCGCGAATTCAGATAGCGGCGCCGGTCGGTGGTGTCTTCCAGTGTCATCAGCACCTGACCGGTTACGATGCCAAAGGGGGCCAGAACCTCTTCATAGGCGCGTGCCAGCCGGATCTGCCCGACAGCCGCCGCCGCCTGCGACTGTTCCAGCGCCAGCGGCCCCGCGGGCAGGCGCAGCACCGCGCGGCCCAATGCGATCGACCCAGACGACACCAGAATGACATCGGTGCCACGACCCTTGATTTCGGCCACATCGGCGGCCAGCGCCGCCAGCCAGTCGGATCGCAGCGCGCCGGTGTCGCGATCGACCAGAAGGGCCGACCCGATCTTGACCACCAGCCGCTTCGCCGCCGTCAGGGATGCCATTTCTCGGGCTCCTGCGACGCCGCTTTCATCCGCAGCC
Organism: Actibacterium sp.; assembly: GCF_055134745.1. NCBI lineage: Bacteria > Pseudomonadati > Pseudomonadota > Alphaproteobacteria > Rhodobacterales > Roseobacteraceae > Actibacterium > Actibacterium sp. Next base: position 16,137 of record NZ_JBSRVX010000009.1, on the reverse strand, counting down.
TGTCTTGTGAGATCTGCGCCCGCAAGGCGCGCAGCACCTCGGTCACGCCTTCGCCGGTGACGCCCGACATCATCAGCACCTGCCCCGCCGCCACCGCCTGCAACTGCGCCAGCTTGTCAGTGCGCTCGTCGTCATCCAGTGCGTCGATCTTGTTCAGCACCGTCACGCGCGGCTTGTCGGCCAGATGGCCGCCATAGGCCTCCAGCTCGGCAACGATGGTCTGGCAATCCTGCGCGACATCTTCGGATGTGCCATCGACCAGATGCAGCAGCACCGCGCAGCGTTCGACATGGCCCAGAAACTGGGTGCCCAGACCATAGCCCAGATGCGCGCCCTCGATCAGGCCGGGAATATCGGCGATGACGAATTCGGCGCCGTCGACACCGACCACCCCCAGATTGGGGTGCAGCGTGGTAAAGGGATAATCGGCGATCTTGGGGCGGGCGTTCGACGTGGCCGCCAGAAAGGTCGATTTGCCGGCATTGGGCAGGCCCAGCAACCCGGCATCGGCGATCAGCTTCAGCCGCAGCCAGATCGTGCGTTCGACGCCTTCCTGCCCCGGATTGGCCCGGCGCGGTGCCTGATTGACCGAGGTCTTGAAATGCGCGTTGCCAAAGCCGCCATTGCCGCCCTTGGCCAACAGCACGCGCTGGCCCAGTTCGGTCATGTCGGCCAGAACGGTTTCCTCGTCTTCATCCAGAATTTCGGTGCCCACGGGCACGCGCAGGATGATATCGTCGCCATCCTTGCCGGTGCGCTGCTGGCCGGCGCCGCCCTGCCCGTTCTGGGCAAAGAAATGCTGCTGATAGCGAAAGTCGATCAGCGTGTTCAGCCCGTCAACCGCCACCGCCCAGACATCGCCGCCACAGCCGCCATCGCCACCATTGGGCCCGCCGAATTCCACGAACTTCTCGCGCCGGAAACTGACACAGCCGCCGCCACCGCTGCCCGAGCGGATATACACTTTGGCTAGGTCAAGAAATTTCATCGCACTGTGGCCTTTGGCTGGGTCGATTGTCGATAGACCCAATGCGGCGCGGTCTCAAGCCCCTTCGCAGGGGCCATGCGGGCCTGGAAGGGGTCTGTGGCGCGGTCGAACGGGGCCCAACCGGGCCCGCGTCAACGCCGTCAGGTCAGCTTTTTCAGATAGGTCCAGGTCGCGACCTTGGCCCCGCGCGATACGCAATAGGCCTCGGCATCGCCGATATATTCGAAGCCTGCATTGGTCAGCACGCGGGCCGAACCGGGATTGTCCTGAAACACTTCGGCAAAGATGGTTTTCGCGCCCTGCGGATTGGCGGCCAGCAAGGCCCCGACGGCCTGCGACGCGATGCCGGTATTCCAGAAGGCGGGCGCCACCCAATATCCGATTTCGGACTGGTCACGCTCCATCCGCTCCAGGCCGATCACGCCCAGAACTTCTGACAGGCCGTGATCCGATCCATCCATGACCCAGATATCTTCGGCACGGGTATCGGACTGGGCGCGGGCAACGAAGGCCTCTGTCGCGCCGGGCGGCAGGGGATGCGGGATCGAACGGGTGAAACGCGCCACCCGCAAATCGCCGGCATACATGTTCAACAATCCGGCATCGGATTTGCGCACCGGGCGCAGGTTGAACCGTTCCGTGGCAATAACCGGCTGGTTCACGATCGAATCCATCTTCATGCCTTCCCTCCTCTGAAAAGCATATAGGGGCGCGATACGGTTTTAGGCCGCAAAAGCGCCGATAAAACGGTCCCGCCATGGCGGGAAACCGGCACCCTGTCCACCGAGATGGGGACAATGCGCGCATCGGGCAAGTGAGTCACGCCCGTTCCTGCAAGCCCCGGCCCCGCAAACGCGGCCTTATGCTGGCCCATATCAGGCACCTGTTAACAAATACAAAAGGGGACCGGCATTTCACCGATCCCCATATTCTTTACCAAGGGTTTCGGCTTACTCTGCGGCCTCCGCCACCGGGAGAACCGAAATAAAGGTGCGGCCTTTCAGGCCTTTGTGAAAGCTCACGGCGCCTTCGGCGACGGCGAACAGGGTGTGATCCTTGCCCATGCCGACATTTTCGCCCGGCCACCATTTCGTGCCGCGCTGACGCACCAGGATATTGCCCGGAATCACGGCTTCGCCACCGAATTTCTTGACGCCCAGACGGCGTCCGGCAGAGTCGCGACCGTTGCGGGATGAACCGCCTGCTTTTTTGTGTGCCATCTGTTGTTACTCCTGTTCTTTGACCAGCGCCGCAGCCTGCGCGATCCAGCCCTCACGCTCGATCCGGCCTTTGAACGACAGTTTTTCGTCCATCTCGGCCACATCGGCATCGGTCCAGGCCGCGATCTGGGCGAAAGTGGTCACGCCGTTTTCGTGCAGCTTTTTCTCAAGTGCGGGGCCGACGCCCGACAGCACCTTCAGATCATCCGCGCCTGCGGCTGCCTTGGGGGCGGCCTTCCTGGCGGCTTTTTTCGGCGCGGCGACCGGGGCAGCAGCAGCGGCGGGGGCAGAGGCGGCACCGATCGCAGCCTTGATGCCCGATGCGTCTGCACCCGTTTCCAGAATGTCGGTCACGCGCAACAGCGTCAGCTGCTGGCGGTGGCCCTTGGTGCGCTGGCTGGAATGTTTCCGGCGGCGCTTGACGTAATGGATGACTTTCTCACCCTTGATCTGGTCGATCACCTCGGCCTGCACGGCCGCACCGGCGATCATGGGCGTGCCGACCTGGCCCCCCACCATCAGAATCTCGTTGAACTGAACTTTTTCACCTGCGGCAGCGGCCAGTTTTTCCACGCGAAGCACATCGCCGGACTGAACCTTGTATTGCTTGCCACCGGTCTTGAGGACCGCAAACATCGTATCTTCCTTTTTACACCGCGTCCTGCGGCCCCGCTTGCGCGGCGTTCGGTGCCAATGGCGCCTTCGGACAGCGCGCCCCGATTCGAGGGCGTGATTGGATCATGGCCCTGCGGCACATGTATTATATGACGACTCCGAAAAGCCGCGCCTTTCAGAGAGTGCGGCTTATCCGCGATCCCCGGCGCCAAGTCAAGTGCCGTGCTCAGATATCCTGCCCCAGCATGAACTGCGCGGCCCCCTGCCCCAGATCATGGGAAATCCCCACCAGCAGCACGTCGAAGGCCGCGAACATCGCCCGGTTCAGCGCCTGCCCGCCGGGTGTTTCGGACAGGTCGATATAGGCGCCCAGATCCTCATCGGACAGCGGGTCATAGGCCAGCATCAGATAGCTGGCCAGCCAGTCGCCGGTATCGGCGCGCAACTCGTCCTCTTGGGCCCAGACCATGTCCAGCAAATCGCCCTCGGACAGGTCGGATGGCATCGCCCCGCCCGCCGCCAGACCCGAATAAAAGGCAAGATTGGCGTTCATCGCGCCGGTTACGTTCATCTCGATCAGGTCATTTGCGCGGGAAAACCGGCTCAGCAGCGCCAGGCGCGGATCACGATCGGCCTGCATGTCTTCCAGCCGGTCCTGCGCGGCCTGTTCCAGCGCCGGGTCCATCAGGGCGCGCCGCGCCGCCAGTTCCAGCTTGATGATCCGCGCGCCCCTGTCCGAGGTCAGGAATGCGATCAGCGGCGTCAGATCGGTATCGGCCAGTCCGGCCTGCATTTCATCAGACATCACAATCTGCATCTGCGCCGGATCATAGATCGCGGCGACCATCTGCGCCCAGCGCGCCCCGCCACGGCCCGCGAACATCGTCTGCTCCATGGTCTTGCCATGCTCGGCGCCCTCTTCGGCCATGATCTGCATCAGCTCTTCCATCCGCAGCGCCGACAGCAGCGTTTGCAACTGCTCTGGCGTGCCGGCCCGCAGGGGCGACGCCAGCAGCACGATCAGGAATATGTATCGAAGGGACTTGAACATGTGGCACCCCGGATTGGCCGGCGCATCGCGCCTGCGTCATAACCTAGGCCCGGCCCGGCCTGAATCCAAGTTGGTTGCGGCGCAAACGGGCGATGACGGCGGAATAATGTCGCATATCCTGCGTCCCGGCCCGCCAGCGGCACCGCCTGACACCACACTCCGCCGGATCGCAGCCCGATCATTCTTCGCGCCCCGGGTGAAAAATACCGGTTGCACCGCCGCGCGGTTGGCACTAAATCCCGCGCTCACGACCCACCAGCGCGGAGAGGTGCCGGAGTGGTCGAACGGGGCGGTCTCGAAAACCGTTGAGCCTGCAAGGGTTCCCAGGGTTCGAATCCCTGTCTCTCCGCCACTTGCCCTTTGAAATTATTCAATGAATTCCAGATCAGGGATTTCTATTGCCAATCTAGTGACGGTTTTTGCGCGATCGGTTGCGGGCTGCATGCTTTCCGGTCCGCATTTATGATCCGCCAATAGGCATTAGACGCGGATTGTACGACGCAATGACTTTCCATAGGTTTACTCAAATCAATGTGGGGAATAGTTATGGAATGGCTTGTCGGCTTCCTCCTTGGGTTTGTAGCGGACCTGTTTCGCTCGGTATTCATGCCCGCCAGCACCGAATGGATTAACCGCTTCATCCCCGCCGCTCGCAGAAAAGCGAATATCGAAGAAAATATTCTGACTTTAGAAATCATGGACAGATTGAAAACGCTAGGAAAAGACCCGAACCTAGCAAAACACGCTCGCGACGACGCTGCACAATTCTTAAGTGTGCTCACAAGTCAGCAAGAAGCGTTTGTCGAAAATGCTGTCGAAATTATTGATAGCACATATATGACCCAAGCCGAAATGAACATGGAAGCGGACCGCCGCGCCGATGTGGCACAACAACAGATGGAACGCGCCATAATCGCTTTGAAACGGTCAGGTTGGATGGAAACGCCGCAAATTTCGATATTGGAAAAGACGCAATCCATTTGGGAAGCCTATGCGAAATCACAGGCGGAATTTGCCGCAACAGAGTTTGAAGACGGATCAATGGCACCGCTTGTCTATGCAAGCCAATTAGAGTCAGTCACAATTAGTCGGATAGGCGAACTAAATCGAATGCTTCAAGAAATGAAAGAACGCTACAGCGACTAGCTAGCAATACGACACCCCCCGCTTCGCAGCGACCATTGCAGTCAGCTTGCAAATTGGCCCCTGGACGACCTTGGAAACAGATTTCGGGGCTACCCACAATCAAGTGGGCGGCGTCGGCGTCAACACCCGCAGAAACAGCCCCTTGGCGCAGGGTTTGCCCTTGCGCGGCACGATCCAACTGACGGCAGGCAAGCCTCGCAGCGGGTCGCAACTCGCAGCTGCTGACAACCAAACGGTATGCCCACCCTATCCGCGCCTTAGCGCGGGTCGAGATCGCCGAATTTGCGGCCGTTCTTGATCAGGTCGTCGAACAGTTGTGAAGGGGTCCAGAATTCGGGGTTTTCGTCGCTGAAGGCGCGCAGGGTGTTGCGCAGGCGCAAAAGGCCGATCTGGTCGGCCATCAGCATCGGCCCGCCCAGCCAGGCGGGAAAGCCGTATCCGTGCACCAGCACCAGGTCGATATCGGATGGGTGGCGGGCTATGCCGGCCTCGACCAGCAGCGCCCCGGCATTTGCCATACCCGCGACGCAGCGCAGCCAGATATCTTCGGTGGAAAAGCCGCGTCCTTGCGCAGCGGCCGGTTCCGACAGGAAGGCCGCGATCGGCGCGCGGGACATTCCGTGGCCCTTGAGGACGGATTCGATCATGTCGGGGTTGCAGCCCTGGGCCACAAGGTCGCGGATCACCCAGCCCAGCGCGCCCCAAATCGCCGACCCTATTCCGCCATCGGCTGCCTCGCTGACCACCGGCACCCGACGGGCGCGACGCAGGAAATCGGTGATCAGGCCCAATGCCGCGGGCGGGGTCTGGGGGCCGGTCAGAACCTCGGTCAGGCGTCCCGCGGGATCGCCCCCTTCCAGAAGGATGACAGCCTCTGGCGGCAGGGCGGGTGCCAGGATATCAGGCGTGGCCATTTGCGCGACAACCGCGAAGGCGGCCCCCCGCGCGCGATGTTCGGCGGCCTGCGTCCACACGACATCGCCTGCCAGAACCAGATCGGCGCGCGCCAGCCCCGCGACGCCGGTTTCGATATCAAGCCGGGCCAGGCGCATGTCGCGCTGTTCGGGCGACAGGGCCCGGCCGGCGACAGCTTTGTCGTAACCGGCAATCACCTCTTCGCCGGTGGCCGCCGCCAGCAGCGGATCGGGCGCGGCCAGCGCCACGGTCGCCCCTATGTCCAGCCCGGCGCGCACCCAGCGGGCATCGACCCCGTCAACAGCCAGATGCGCCATGGGGCGGGACGTGTGCGCGCGTGCCAGGCGCTGTTCGGCGCGCGTCAGATAGCGCAGCGCGATCGAGGCATCCGAGGCCAGACAATCGGCAAAGGCGGTGGCCTCGAACTCCAGCGCGGCGGCGGGGGTCAGCAGTTGCGCGGCCTCGACGCAATCGACGATATGGCGCGGCGCCACGGTCGCATGTGCGGAAAGCCGGTCACGCTGTTGCGCGACGGCCCGCTGATAGGCCGCCCCGTCCCGCAACCATTCATTCCGCTGCAAGGTCGGGCGCGGGCCGCCCCCTTGGTCGATCAGGTGGCGGGCAAAGACCATGGCCGCATCGTCGATATGCCCCTCGGCCAGGCGATCGACCAGACCAAGGCGCAGGGCTTCGGCGGCACCGATCGCCTGACCGCCAAGCATCATCTGCAACGCCGCCGACGGGCCGATCAGCCGCGCCAGCCGGATGGTGCCGCCAGCCTGCGGCATCAGCCCCAGCCGAATCTCGGGCGCGGCGAAATAACTGTCTGAACCGGCCAGCCGGTAATGCGCGGCCAGCGCCAGTTCCAGCCCCGCCGACAGGGCGCTGCCCGACAGCGCGATGATGACCGGCACGGGCATATCCTCTATCCTGTTGGCCAGACCGGCCAGGCTGGGCGCCTCGGCCATCTCTTCGGGCCGGGCCAGGCCAAAGCCCGGCGCAAGGTCACGCCGCCCCACCAGCAAGACCACGGCCCGCGCCGCGGGAAGGGCCGCCGCCCGTTTGAATGCAGCAGCCAGTGCCGCACGCTGGGGCTGGGTCAGAACCGTTTCCGGCGGCCCGTTCAGCAGAATGCGGACGATCCCGTCATCCGATATCTCTGATTGCACAAACTCGCCCATGGCACCCCGGATCCTGTCGCCTGTGCCGGGCGTGCAAAACCTGCAGCGTTCCCCGGCACGAGTGCCACCATTTGTATCCGCAGCGAAACAAATCGCAATAGCTTGCATGCCTTTCGGCAGATTGGAATTGGTCTAGACCGGCATATCGTCGAACAAATCGTCCGAGTCATCGTCTTCGAGGGCGTCTTCAAGCGCGAGAATATCGTTTGGCACCACCAGGCCAAGCGATCGCATTTCCGATATCTTCTCTCGCAGTTGTTCCTGCAGAATATGCCGGTCTTCAGGGCGCTTTTCAATTTCTTCCAGAATCATGGCGATTCCGGCCTTGAGCTGTTCAAAAGCCATTCGATCCTCCTGGGGGATATGTGCCGCTCACGACGCGCAGCGGCTGCAAAAAGGCGTGGCCGGCAGAATGTCCAGTCGCTGTTCGGCGATCTGGTCGCCGCATTTCACGCAAGCACCATAGCTGCCATCCGCGATGCGGGCCAGTGCCGCCCGGATCTGTTCCATCTCGGCCAGACCCGAGGCGCCGATACCTTCCAGCACCTCGTCCTCTTCACGTTCGACGGCCAGTTCCTCCCAATCGCGCGATTGATGCGAATCCAGTTCGTCTTCGATCCCGTGCAACCGGCGATCAAGTTCGGCCAAACGGTTTTCAAGGGTTTTCCTGCGTGTTTCGATGCTGACCATGCCTGTCGCCTCCTTTATATTCGTGGCATCATCCCAGCCTGCATGAAGATTTGCCTTGATGCACATCAATTCTTTTCTTCGAAGCATTGAAACACATATAATATCTCGCATATGTTTGCAGGAACCAGCAAAAGGAGCGACCCGATGTCACCCGAAGTGAAAGCGTTTTTCGACGAAGCCACCAACACGGTGTCCTATGTGGTACGAGATCCGAATTCTGACAGTATTGCGATCGTCGATTCGGTTCTGGATTTCGACTATGCGGCGGGCCGGACCGATACCGCCTCTGCCGATGCGATCATTGCCTGGGTCAAGGAAAACAACCTCAAGACCGAATGGATTCTGGAAACCCACGTTCATGCCGATCACCTGTCGGCGGCGCCTTATCTGCAACAGCATCTGGGCGGCAAGATCGGCATCGGCGAGAATATCCGCATCGTGCAGGACACCTTTGGCAAGGTCTTCAACGAGGGCACCGAATTTCAACGCGACGGCAGCCAGTTCGACCAGTTGTTCCGCGACGGCGACAGTTTCCACATCGGTCAGTTGCGGGGCGACGTTCTGCACACGCCGGGCCATACGCCGGCCTGCCTGACCTATGTCATCGGGGATGCCGCCTTTGTGGGCGATACTCTGTTCATGCCCGATTTCGGCACGGCGCGCTGCGATTTCCCCGGCGGCTCGGCCGAAGTCATGTATGACTCGGTGCAAAAGATCCTGTCGCTGCCCGATGAGACCCGCATCTTTGTCGGCCATGATTATATGGCGCCGGGGCGCGATACCTATGCCTGGGAATCGACGGTGGGCGAGCAGAAGGCCAGGAACGTGCATGTCGGCGTCGGCAAGGACAAGAACGACTTTGTCAAGATGCGCACGGCGCGTGACGCGACACTGGACATGCCCCGCCTGATCATGCCATCGCTGCAGGTCAATATGCGTGCAGGTCGGATGCCCGAACCCGAAGACAACGGGACATCCTATCTGAAAATACCAGTGAACAAGCTGTAACAACCTTTCAACCAAGACGATTCCGGGGAGAGCAAGAGTGATTCAGACAGACTGGATCTGGGGCCTGATCGGCGGATTGCTGATCGGGTCGGGCGGGGCGGTATATCTGCTGGTCAACGGGCGGATCATGGGGGCCAGCGGCATTCTGGGCGGGCTGGTCGATGGAACCGGACGCGGCACGATATGGGAACGCGTGGCCTTTATCGCGGGCACGATCGCGATGCCATTCATCTTGTATCCGCTGTATCGGTCGGTCGATACGCATATGACCGGCAATGTCGCGGTGATCGTCATCGCCGGATTGATGGTCGGCATCGGCACGCGGCTGGCCAATGGCTGCACCTCGGGGCATGGGGTGTGCGGCATGTCGCGGCTGTCGCTGCGTGGCATTGTGGCGACCGTGTTTTATATTCTGGCGGGGGGCATCGTGATGGTTCTGTTCCGCCACTGGCTGGGGGTGATCTGATGCGCAACCTTTTCGCATTGCTGGCGGGCGCGCTGTTTGGGGCGGGGCTGTTCGTTTCGGGCATGACCGATACCGCCAAGGTTCAGGGCTGGCTGGATGTGTTCGGCGACTGGGATCCGACGCTGGCCTTCGTGATGGGCGGCGCGATCATCCCGATGGCCATCGCCTGGGTCTACAGCCGCGGACGCAAGCCGGTGCTGGGCGGTGATTTCCCGGTCTTGCCCGCCCCCGAAATCGGCCGCGATCTGGTGATCGGGTCGGTCCTGTTCGGGGCGGGCTGGGGGCTGGCGGGGCTGTGCCCCGGCCCGGCGCTGGCCTCGTTGACCTATGGCGGGTCAGGGCACTGGATATTCGCGGTGGCGATGATCGCGGGGATGCTGGCCGCCGTTCCGATCCGCCGCCGCATGGCCGCACCGGCGCCGTCCTAGGCCGTGGCGATGGCCGCGGGCGCGCCGGCCTGCGCGCCCGCGGGCGCGGATTTGCGAGTGTCAAGTTCGGTCGTGGCGGTCACGCGCACCGCGCGCGCGCCCTGCATCTGGCCCAAACGGCCCGTGGCGACCAGAACCCGGTCTGCGGTTTCGATCCGCACGCTGTCCAGCGCCTGCGGCGCGAGCGGCAGGACATCACCCACCGACAACCCCACAACCCGCGAAAGCGGCACACCGAACCGCGCCAGAACCGCATCCAGCGCGATCGGCGCGGCCAGCACCGCCGGGCGCAGGGTCATGCCGGCGCTGTCGCCCCTTGCCGCCGGCGGTGGTGCCACATCGGCCGCCAGGGGCAGGATCAGCGACATGACCCCACCATCGGGCATGCCGTCACAGACAAGCTGTATCCGCAGGACACGAAACGCCGCCCCTGACAGTGAAAACCGCAACAGGCGCGGATCGGATACAAACCCGGCATAGTGAAACCCGGCCACCGCCGGGTCGGCCCCGCCCAGTTCTGCCAGCACCCTGTCGATCAGGTCGCGCGTCAGGTCCGCATCGATGCGCGTGGGGCTGCGCGGCGCGGCGCTGCCGCCGGCCAGGGCAACGCGCCCCGCGATGCGCTGCATCACCAGCGCCTGCACCAGTGGGGCGGACAGGATCAGCAGCGCCCCAACCCCGTCGGGCCCGTCCAGCAGCACCATCAGCGCATGATCGCCGGCCAGCCCCGCCAGATCGTCAGCCGATGCCCGGCTTTCGCCCTGGCCCGTCACCCGCAATTCCAGCGCCAGTTCTTCCTGTGCCGCGCGTGCAATCGCACGGTCAAAAACCCTGTCGCCATCCACGACCGGCCGCGCCTGCGCCGGGCGCGCGGTGCCATGCCCGCCCTGCCCGATCTTGCGGCGCAGGATATCCGAATGCCCTTCTTGTGCCATAACACCCCGCGATACCGTTCCCGGCCATCTAGGCGCGAATTGGTTCACAAAGGGTTACAGCCCGCGGGGCAGGACGATGCGGAACGCCGCCCCGCCCTGCCCGGGAAGATAGGCGATCTGACCGCCAAGACGGGCGACGATCTCGCGGCAGATCGCCAGGCCCAGCCCGGCACCGCCGCCTTCGGCCCCTTCGGACAGGCGCGCGAATTTCTCGAAGATGATCACCTGACCGCGTGGCGGTATTCCGCGCCCGTTATCAATGAAATCAACCGAAACATTCACGGCATCCTGTCGCACCACGATGCGCAGTTCGGGCCGTGCGGCATCGCAATATTTGCGCGCATTGGCGATCAGGTTGATGAAGACCTGCGCCAGCCGGTCGCCATCGGTGGTCAGGATCACATCCTCGGTCTGCCTGTCGCGCCGGATGGTCAGCCGGTCAATCCCGGGCGGCATGGTCGCGGCCACGGCGCGGTCGATCAGATCACGCAGGCTGACAGGTCGCATGTTCAAATTGACCTGACCGTTTTCCAGCACGCTCAGCTCCAGCAGATCGTCCAGAAGCCGTGTCAGACGCAGGCCTTCCTCGTTGATGATGCGGGCATATTTCTGCTGCGCGGCGGGTTCCATCCCGCCCTCAGACATAAGAATTTCGGAAAACGCGCGGATCGAGGTCATCGGCGTGCGCAGTTCATGGCTGATCTGCGACAGGAAGCTGTCCTTTTGCACCGACAGTTCGGTCAGCTTGTCATTGGCATCGCGCAACTGGCGGGCGGTGCGGGTCAGTTCGGCCGATTTGGCCTCCAGCTGGCTGGAATATTCCATGATCTGCGCGGCTTCGTCCGCCACGGCCATCAGATCTTCGACCGAAACCGAGGATCGCCCGACGATCTGGCCCACCATCGCATGGGCCGTGGCCGCGCCCACCGATCCGGCCAGCGCGCGTTCCAGCGCCTCCAGAAAGGCGGGCGTGGTATCTGGCAGATATCCGGCCTTGCCCTGGCTGCGCGCGGCCTGCTGAAACAGCGTCTGGGCCTGGTCGGGGCCCAATATGCGTTGCGACATCATCAACAGGTCTTCGGCCTCGGCCGCGCCTTGCGCCCAGCCGGGCCGGGCCACCGAATGATCGAAGACATTGACAAATTGCGCGCCTTGCAGACGCTCCATCGGTGACGGGAACCCGGCCAGCGACACCGCGAAAAACGCCATGGTGTTCAGGGTCATCGACCAGAAAATCGCATGCACCAGCGGTTCCATCCCGGCAATGCCGAACAGGGCCTGCGGGCGCAGCCAGCCGATCCCCCAGGGGCCATTGGCCAGCAGGTCGGGGCCCATCACCGCGCCCGGGCCGAAACTTGGCAGGAACAATGCATAGGCCCAAACCGCAAAACCGATCAGCAGCCCGGCCACCGCTCCCCGCCGCGTGGCCCCCCGCCAGAAGATCCCGCCCAGCAGCGCCGGCAGAACCTGCGCCACACCGGTAAAGGAAATCAGCCCGATGGCCGCCAGCGCCTCTGATCCGCCGGTCAGACGGAAATACAGATAGCCCAGCACCAACACGCCGCCGATCGACACCCGCCGCGCCAGCAGAACCAGTTGCCGCAGATCGCCCGACACCGTTGCCCCGCCCTGGCGCCAGTTCAGCCACAGCGGCATCACGATATGGTTCGACACCATCGTCGACAGCGCGATCGCCGCCACGATCACCATCGAGGTGGCCGAGGAAAACCCGCCCAGAAAGGCCAGCGTCGCCAACCCTTCCTGATTGTGATGCAGCGGCAGTGTCAACACGAACAGATCGGGGTTTGCCCCAGCGGGCAGCGACGACAGGCCCATCACCGCGATAGGCAGCACGAACAGGCTCATCAGGAACAGATACAGCGGAAAGGCCCAGGATGCGGTTGCCAGATGGCGCTCGTCGGCATTTTCAACCACCAGCACCTGAAACATGCGCGGCAGGGTCAGGATGGCCGCTGCCGACAGCCCCGTCAGCGCGACCCAGCGCGCCGGCAGCAGCCGCGTTTCGGCAATCGGCGAGGCGGCGATGCGCTGGGCCATGTCCAGCGGTCCGGTGGCCAGCCCCCAGACGACGAAGACCCCAACCGCCAGCAGCGCAACCAGCTTGACCACCGCCTCGACGGCAATTGCGGTGACGACGCCATGATGACGTTCATTGGCATCCAGATTGCGGGTGCCGAACAGGATGGTGAACAGCGCCAGACCCGCGGCCACCCATAACGCGGTCGCGTTCAGGTCGGTCGAGGCATCCAGCCCTCCGGCCTGCGCGAATACCGAAAACGACAATGTCACCGATTGCAACTGCAAGGCGATATAGGGGGTGGTGCCCACCACGGCCAACAAGGTCACGATCACGCCCAGCGCATTCGATTTGCCATAGCGCGACGAGATCAGATCGGCGATCGAGGTGATCCGCTGGGTCTTGCCGATGCGCACCAGTTTGCGCAGCACCCACCACCAGCCGACCAGAACCAGTGTCGGACCCAGATAGATCGTAACAAATTCCAGCCCCGAGCGCGCGGCATATCCCACCGCGCCGTAAAAGGTCCAGGCCGTACAATAGACCGACAGCGACAGCGTATAGACCATGGGCGAGCGCAGCCAGCCCTCGCGCCCGCGCGCTGCGCGGCGTTCGGCCACGAAGGCCACCACGAACAGCCCCGCCACATAGGCGATACAGACCGCCACCAGCATGTTGAACGCAATCAACGCGGTTCTCCGGTATCGCCCGGTTCTTGCGCGGCGCGGCTCAGACGGCGCGACAGCAGGGCGGCACAGATGACCAGTCCAAGCCAGGACAGGAAGATGAACAGCATTTGCGGCATCAACTGCCCCTGCCCGCCCGACTGGCGCAACAGCGGCAAGACGAACAGCAACAGCCCCAGCACCGGCAGCAGCCGCGACATATCCATCATCCGCCGGGTGCGGTAATTCTGGCGTTCCAGAAACAGCGGGCGCGGCGGCGGTTTCACGGGCCGACCAGGGCGCGCACCGTTTCCAGCACCTCGGCATTGGAAAACGGTTTTGTCATGAAACGGCTGACGCCCAGCCGTTCCGCCAGTTCACGGTCGCGCGCCTGCCCCTTTGCGGTCAGCATCAGAACCGGCAGATTTTCGGTATCGGCGCCCGCGCGCAGATCGCGCAGGATATCAAAGCCGCTGCGCCCGGGCAGCATCACATCCAGTATCACCAGATCGGGCCGTTGTTCGCGAACGGCCTGCAGCGCTGTTCCCCCGTTGGAATGGGTTCTGACCGACCAGCCGTCGCGCGATAATATGAACCGGATGGCCTCGCTGATATTCGGCTCATCCTCGATCAGAAGGACATCACGGCCCATCTGTCTCCCCCCATTTTTGCAGCTTATTGTTCTTGTTGCGCCGACTATTGCCGACAACAGGGGCCAAGTCAAAATTTACGCGTTGGCCGAGTATTTTCGCCAAGGTGATGACAGACGGCCTGTTCCTGTCACCTTGGCCGAAATACTCTTCTATCCGGGCCGCAGGCACGGATACACTTGGCCACGACCGCACCCGGGCTCACAGCCCGCCGGCCAGGATCGAAGGCTCGCGCCGCGCGGTGCAGTCGACGCGCGGGCAGATGCGGCAACTGATTCCGATGGGCCGGGCCGGGCCTTCGGCGGCGGCAGGACGAATGAGCATGGCCGATTGCAGCACCGGCGGCGCGTCAAAGGCACCCGGCGCCACCGGCTGACAGATAGCGAAGGTCTGGAAATACCGGGGCGGGCTGGCGGGTTGTTCGACCAGCGCCCGCACCGGCATACCCGGCTGGGACAGCGCCTGATACAATGGCCAAAGCGGGCAGGACGCCCCGAAACGGGGCAAGGTAAAGCCGGGCAATGGCTTGCGAAAGACAAGCGTGCCCGAGGCATCGCAGATGGCCAGCCCCACCTCGTCGGCGGTTGTGGCGGCCAGGCAGGCCAGACGGCGAAACACGGTGATGGCGTCGATGGCGAAGTGATTTGCCAGAAGGCCGGGATCAGGGGTCTGACGTGCCGCATCGGTAAAAGCCTGCGCCGGCAACCGGCGCGCATCGGCATGGTATTGCGCCAGCCAGGCCCCGGCCATCGCGCGCGCCGGCGCGCTGGCCAGCTGGGGGGCGGCGGCGATCAGCGCATCAATATCGGCCGGCCTGTCCGACTCCAGTTCGGGAAAGTGAAAGTCACGCGCCGCCACAAAGGCGTCCAGCTCATCCTGGGGGGTTCCCGGGCGGTCTTGCCGCTGTTCGCTGTCCAGATAATTGACCAGCGCCTGCGCCCCGCCGGTGACACGGCGGCTGTCCTCGCGCAGGTTGCGCAGGAAACGGGCCTGCCAGTCGCGGTCCAGATCGGTGGTATCGGTCAGGATGGCGGCGGTCGACCGGATCGCGGTGACCGCCGACAGCAGATCATGCAGCGCGGCAGAAACGAGCGGGTCATGCGTCAGCCGGTCGGACAGGGTTTCGACCATTCGTTCCAGTTCCGCCACCCTTTGGTACCGATCGGCCAGCAATCCGGCCCAGCCGGGAAAGCGGCGTGCGAAATCCTCGGCCAATGGCAGTTCGGGCTGCAGGTCTTGCGCGCGTGCGGCCGCCATGCGCAGCCATTCCAGCAAGGCGGCATCCGCGCCTTCGGTCAATGCCGCCGGATCGACCCCCAGCGCATCCGCCAGCGCCAGCACCAGCTTGCCGCCGATTCTGCGCCGGTTGTGTTCGATCAGATTCAGATAGGATGCCGATATGCCCGCCCTGCCCGCCAGATCCGCCTGGCGCATTCCCTGCGCGATCCGCCTTTCGCGGATTCGCGTTCCCGTCAAAGCGCTGCGCGGCATATGCAAAACCCCACTGTTTCCAAGGCCTTTCTGCGGTTGCGCGAGAATTTATTTACAGTTTCCGCAATTGCATTGTGTATATATTTACAAAATTATTGTTTTAATGAAAGCATTTATTGCGTTTTTTTCTAATTTTTTCGGATAATGGCGCCACGTTGTAAAGGATCTGGACCGCGCAGAGGAGGCGGGGGACAGCATCCAGAAAATGGGAGGAATCCATGTCCAACTCTAACCTGACACGTCGGGGGATGCTGAAGACCGGCGCGGTTGCCGGGGCTGGCCTTGCCCTGCCGACGATCTTTACCGCGTCCTCGGCCGCGGCCTTTACCAATGCGCCCACGGGCGGCACCGTGACGCTGGGCTTCAACGTGCCGCAGACCGGCCCCTATGCGGATGAGGGCGCGGACGAGCTGCGCGCGTTTCAGCTGGCGGTCGAGCATCTGAACGGCGAAGGCGATGGCGGCTGCCTGAACACGTTCTCGTCCAAGGCGCTGCAGGGCAACGGCATTCTGGGCAAGAAGGTCGCCTATGTCACCGGCGACACCCAGACCAAATCGGATGCCGCACGCGCCAGCGCCAAGTCGATGATCGAAAAAGACGGCGCCATCATGATTTCGGGCGGTTCCAGTTCCGGCGTGGCCGTGAGATCA
>NZ_JBSRVX010000008.1:0-5914 GCF_055134745.1 Actibacterium sp. | reverse complement strand
TGCTTGCGCGCAAGCGCCCGGATCGCAAACAGGCGTTCCTCGGTCTGCTCCAACTCGTGCGGGTCAAAACGCAGCCTGTCCAGACAGTCCTGCACGCCCTGCTGTGCTTCGCCCAGTTCGGTCAGGGTGCGCCCCAGCGCCGCGATGGCGCCGTCAAGCTGGCCATCGGCGCTGTCGGCGGCGCCTTCCAGCCAACGCAGCGCATCCCCCAGCTGGCCTTCGGCCCCGCCCTCGGCCAACGCGGCATAGGCGCGGCTGATATCCTCGCGAATGCGGTCGGCGGCCTGCATCTGGCGGCGGGCGGTGTCCAGCTCTGCCTCTTCGCCGGGCAGAGGCATCAGATCATCCAGTTCGGCGACGGCGTGGCGCAGATAATCTTCCTCGGACCGGATCGCATCCAGACGCGCGGTCGCGGCCTGCAATGCCTTGCGGGCGGCGGCCACATCGCGCCAGGCCGCCCGCACCCCGGCCAACGTGCCAGACAGAGCGGCGAAATCGTCCAGCAGGGCCATATGCGCGCGCGGGTTCAGCAACCCGCGATCGTCCTGCTGGCCATGCAATTCGACCAGCTTGTCGGACAAGGCGCGCAGAAGCTCGCCGCTGGCGCGGCGATCATTGACCCAGGCGGTCTTGCGCCCGTCGGCCGTGTTGACCCTGCGCAGGATCAGTTCCTCGGCGTCGGGAAAGCCGGCATCGTGCAGCACGGCCAGCGCGGGATGCCCGGGGGGCAGATGAAACACGGCTGTGACCTCGCCCTGATCGGCACCGGCACGCACCAGTTCGGCCCGCCCGCGCCAGCCCAGGACAAAACCCAAAGCGTCCAGAAGAATGGATTTCCCCGCCCCGGTTTCGCCGGTCAGAACATTCAGTCCCGGCTGAAAGGCCAGTTCCAGCCGGTCGATGATCAGCAGATCCCGGACATCGAGACTGCGCAGCATTCGCTAGCCCCCCATGCAGCGCGTCAGAGCCATTCACCCTTGATCATCTGCCGGTAAACCGCACGCAGCCAGTTATCGCCGCGCGCCTCGGGGGCCAGACCGTTTGCAATCAGCAGGTTGAAACCGTCCTGATACCACTGGGTTGACTGGAAATTATGGCCAAGGATGGCACCGGCCGTCTGGGCCTCGTCGGCAAGACCAAGTGACAGATAGGCCTCGATCAACCGATACAGGGCCTCGGGCGTCAGCGTGGTTGTCTGGAAATCCTGCACAACGACCCGAAAGCGGTTCACGGCCGCCGCGTAATGGCCCCGGCGCAGATAATAGCGCCCGATCTCCATCTCTTTGGAGGCAAGATGATTGAAGGCCAGATCGAATTTCAGAATGCCCGAACGGGCATATTCGCTGTCGGGATAGCGTTCGATAAGGGTGCGCAGGGCCTGCAGCGCCTGAAAGGTCAGCCCCTGATCGCGCCCGACCAGATCAATCTGGTCATAATAGGACAGCGCCAGCAGATATTGGGCATAGGCGGCATCTTCATCGGCGGGATAGAAATCAATGAACCGCTGCGCAGCGGCGCGGCTTTCATCATAGGCCTTGCCCTGATGATAGGCATAGGCCTGCATGATCAGCGCCCGCTTTGCCCATTCGGAATAGGGATACAGGCGCTCGACCTCGGCGAACAACAGCGCGGCATCCTTGGGCTTGCGCGTCGTTTCCAGCTTGGCCTCGGCCTGCTTATAGATTTCCTCGGCGGTGTAGTTTTCCAGTGGCACGTCTTTCGTGCCACCCAGACCGCTACAGGCCGCCAGAAACATCAGCAATGCGAATGCCCCCATCAGCCCCGCGCGCGACTTTCCGTAGCCCATCGAATTCCCACCTCGCCGTCATGATTGCATGCCGGATCAACACCGGCACAGACAGTATGCCCGCGTCCTAGCACAGAAAATTCTGCTGCAAAACGTCTTTGGATGGAAATTTGCCCTTAGGCAACAGCCCGCAGATCGGCAGATCTGACGCAGGCCCCCGGCAAGCGCCGCGCCTGGCTTTCATCACAGATGACCATGCAATAGGAATCGGGCTGCGCAAACAGCGCCCGCAACAGCTTGTTTGTCAGGGCGTGACCCGCGCGATAGCCCGAATAACGGCCCAGAATCGGCGCGCCTGCCAGTGCCAGATCACCCAGCGCATCCAGCATCTTGTGGCGCACGGCCTCGTCAGCGTGGCGAAACCCGCCCGGGGTCAGAACCTTGTCGCCTTCGACCACCACGGCATTTTCCAGACTGCCGCCCAGCGCCAGACCACCCGCATGCATCGCATCGACATCGACCTGACGGCAGAAGGTGCGGCTGTTGCACAGCTCGCGCACGAAGGCCCCGTTGGCCATGTTCAGGGTCTTGGCCTGACGACCAATCGCAGCATCGTCAAATTCAATATGGAAATCTATTTCCAGCGTTTCTGCCGGATCCAGACGCGCACGCGCCACGCCATCGGTCACTTCGATCGGGCGCAAAATCTTGAAGGCCCGGTTGGCGGCGTCCAGATCCTGCACTCCGCGGGCCAGAAAGCCGGTCACGAAAGGCGCGGCCGATCCATCCAGAATGGGCACTTCGGGGCCGTCAATCTCGATCAGCGCATTGTGGATGCCACAGCCGGCCAGGGCCGCCATGACATGTTCGACCGTCGAAACCGAAACGCCCGCATCATTGACCAGCCGCGTGCACAGGCGCGAAGGTTCGACCGCATCCCAGCGCGCCGGTATCAGCGGATCGAGACCGACCACATCGCTGCGCCGAAACCAGATGCCATACTCGGCCGAGGCCGGACGCACGACCATGCGCACCGGACGCCCCGAATGAAGCCCGATGCCGGTGAATGTCACCTCTGATTTAAGCGTTGCCTGCACGGTCCACCTGCCTGATCGGCTTTTCACCGGTATGTCGCTTCCGGCCTGTCCGAGTTACGCATCGCACCGCGTGATCTCAACTCAAACTTTGTAACGGGTTGAAACATATGCCGGGGCACCCGTGCGGGTTTTCGCCACCCATCCCCGAAAATACCGATAACCTTTTGAAATAAAATGAAAAGGGCCGGTATTACCGGCCCCGTTCATATTGCAATTCGTGTAGTGATCAGTTCGCCTGACGCCGCAGGAAGGCCGGAATTTCGATCTTTTCCTGCTCGGGGTCCAGGGGGGCGTCTTCGTCCTGAACCCGCAATTGCGGCTGCTGACGGGCGGCTGGCGCCATGGTGCGCGGTGCCGTGCGCGGCATCGGCTCGTTGGCGTGACCGGCCATGCGGTTAATCAGAGAGCCGATCCCGAAGCGGGCCTTGTCGGCGGCCGGGGCTTCGGCTGCGGCGGGCGCGCGGGTCGGTGCAGCGACGGCACCGCGCTGCGGCACGCGCGATACGGCGGCGTGAAGACGGGCCAGCGCCTCGGGCGTGGGGGTGCCAGGGGCGGCCGGGCGCGGCGCGACGAAGGTTTCTTCCTCGATTTCCGGCTCTGGCTGGAAGGCGGCCGGCTGATAGGCCGGGGCGGGCACGTCATCATCGTTCAGATCATGACCTTGCGGCGCCGTGGCGCGCGCCGCCGGGGCGGGCTCGGCCGAACGCGAAAACAGGCTGGGCTCGGCGGCGGGCTCTGCCTGGGGTTCAGGGGCCGGGGCGGGCTTGGCCGCCGCAGCGGGTTCAGGTTGCGCCGCAGGCTGCAGCGGCTGCGACAGGCGGCGACGCGGCACCGGCGTTTCCAGCTCGATCTCGCGCGCGTCGATGCCGGTGGCGACAACCGAAACACGCATCATGCCTTCCATGGCCGTGTCCAGCGTAGAGCCCACGATGATGTTGGCCTCGGCATCGACCTCTTCGCGGATACGGTTGGCGGCTTCGTCCAGTTCGAACAGGGTCAGATCGTGACCGCCGGTGATGTTGATCAGCACGCCACGTGCGCCGCGCAGGCTGATCTCGTCCAGCAGCGGATTGGCGATGGCCTTTTCGGCGGCCTGAATGGCGCGGTCTTCGCCGGTCGCCTCGCCGGTGCCCATCATCGCCTTGCCCATCTCGTCCATCACGGCGCGCACATCGGCGAAATCAAGGTTGATCAGACCGGGGCGCACCATCAGATCGGTGACACCCTTGACGCCCTGATACAGAACGTCATCAGCCATGCTGAAGGCTTCGGTGAACGTGGTCTTTTCATTGGCCAGCCGGAACAGGTTCTGGTTGGGGATGATGATCAGCGTATCGACAACACGCTGCAGCGCCTCGACACCTTCATCGGCCTGGCGCATCCGCTTTGCGCCCTCGAACTGAAACGGCTTGGTCACCACGCCCACGGTCAGCACGCCCAGTTCGCGCGCGGCCTGCGCGATGATCGGCGCAGCCCCGGTACCGGTGCCGCCGCCCATGCCGGCAGTGATGAAGCACATATGCGCCCCGGCCAGATGATCGACGATCTCTTCGATCGTTTCCTCGGCGGCCGCCGCCCCCACAGAGGGGCGCGCACCGGCACCCAGCCCTTCGGTAACCTTGACGCCCATCTGGATGCGCGACGTGGCATTCGACTGCTGCAGCGCCTGCGCGTCAGTGTTTGCCACTACGAACTCAACGCCCTCCAGCTGCTTTTCGATCATGTTGTTCACGGCGTTGCCGCCAGCACCGCCCACGCCGAAAACAGTAATCCGAGGTTTCAGATCATCATGCGTCGGCATCATCAGGTTCAAGGTCATCGATTCATCCGCCTGTTATATCTTTACTGGAGTTACTTGGCACCAAGGCCCCCCTCGACGCCTATTTTCATCTGATTCTACCATTTCGACCAGTGCTGGTCGTCAAAAAAACGTAAATATTCCACAAAATATAGGGTAAGCACCTTTCAACTAAGCGGTATTTTGCCAAAACCCCTGTATATTGCGGTTACCAGTTGTCTTTGAACCACCTGACGGCCCGCTTCAACGAGCGCGCCGGATAGCGTTCAGCGGGAATTTCGAAGTCCCACCATTCATCCTGAGGGTGCGCCGCGAACAGGCACAGGCCCACGGCGCTGGAAAATGCGGGGCCGGTCGCAGCCTGCGGCAGGCCCTGAACACGCAAAGGCCGCCCCAGCCGCACCCGTTGCCCCAAGATGCGGCTGGCAAGCCCGTCCAGTCCGGGGATCTGGCTGCCGCCACCGGTCAGCACGATCTGCTGCGCCGGCAGATGCTCGAACCCGGCCGCATCCAGGCGGGCGCGCACATCTTCCAGAATCTCTTCGACGCGCGGGCGCATGATGCCGATCAGCTCGGCGCGGCTGACGGTGCGCCGGTCTTTTTCCCAATCGCCGCTGTCGCCGCCGATCTCGATCATCTCGCGGTCATCCATGCCTGTGGCGACAACGCCCCCGTAAAAGGTCTTGATCCGTTCGGCCGTGGCTTGCGACACCTGCAGGCCCTTCGAAATATCCTGCGTCACATGATCACCGCCCATGCGCACCGTATCGGCAAAGATCATGTGCTTCTTGATGAAGACTGAAACCCCGGTCGTGCCGCCACCCATGTCTATGCAGGCCGCACCCAGTTCCTGTTCGTCCTCCACCAGGCTGGACAGCCCCGACACATAGGCCGACGAGGCCAGCCCGGCCAGTTCCAGATCGCACCGCTTGATGCAATACAGCAGGTTGTGGATCACATCGGCATCGACAGTCAGCACATGCATGTCGCAGGCCAGCCGGTTGCCGATCTGGCCACGCGGATCGCCTAGCCCGCTGCGATGGTCCAGCGCGAAATTGACCGGCTGGGCATGCAGCACCTCGCGGCCCGGCCCCAGGTCCGGCACGTCGCAGGCCGCCAGCACATTGGCCACATCCTGCTCGGTCACCACCGAATCCTGCAAATCCCATTCGCCCGCCAGCCCATAGCTGCGCGGTTCGGCGCCGGAGAAACAGGCGATCACATGGTCAACGCGCACATTGGCCATCTTCTGCGCCGCCTGAACGGCGGTGC